>JACMJB010000411.1 GCA_014380815.1 Armatimonadota bacterium | reverse complement strand
CGCGTCCGCCCCGCCGCCTTTGCTCGGCAGCACTCCCGTCGAAGACCTGTATGCCGACAGTGGCGCTGCCAGCGAAGCCGCGGGGAAAACGCCTCGCTTGCCGGAGGATACGTGACCTCGCTCGCCTGCCGAATGCCGCACGGGCGGCTGCGCTCCTCGCTGCTTCGGCTTCATGAGGAAACGACGGCGAACATGCACCCTGGCGAGGAATTTGTCTTCTGCCTCCACGGCGCGGCGCGGCTTACCATTTCGGGCAAAGCCTACTTCCTGAACGAAGGGGATGCCGCCACGTTCTGGTGTGCGGAACCCCACACCTATGCCCCCGCTTCCGGTTCTGTCCCGCCCAGCGACCCCCCCTTGCTCCTGCTCACTGTCTGGCTGGATGCCCGCGAAGAGCGCAAGTAGGTCACGTAGGGCGTTGGTCGCGCGACCGCCACTGCTTATGGTTAAATTGGAAAGAGGTCCGACGTTCCGAGGAACGCCGGAAAATACCGATCTCCTCCACTACGAAAGCAGTAATGAAGCAAACGACACGCCGTCAGCTACTCAAGGCGGGCCTCGCGATCTCTGGGGACTCGCTGATGTCGGGCCTGACCGCCCAAAGTGCATCGTCGCTCGAATCCGCAAGCGGCAAGCCGTCGCCCCCCGCGGTCACGGTCCGTATTATCAAGCAGGCGACCGTGACAAAAGCGGGTGGCTTCTACACCCCCAACCGCGCTCCGCTCCAGCCCACTCTGTTTCAAAAACTTCCCATCGGCAGCATCGTCCCGCTCGGCTGGCTGAGACATCAACTGGAACTGGATGCGCAGGGGCTGAGCGGACGACTGCCCGAGGTCTCGCGGTTCCTCAAGTTCGAGGACACCGGATGGGTCCATCCGGAAAAGTCCGGCTGGGAGGAGGTCTCTTACTGGCTGCGTGGCTATGGCAACCTCGGCTATGCACTGGGGGACAAAAAGATCCTTGCCGAAACTCGCCGCTGGATCGAAGCCGTGATGGCGACTCAGGAGGCGGACGGCTATTTTGGCCCCAGACAGCTAAAGCCCGTGCCCGGCGGCAAAAACTTCCCGGACCCCTGGGGGCATATGCCGATGCTGGATGCGCTCCACTCCTACTACGACTACTCCGGCGACAAACGCGTGCTGGACTGCCTGACACGCTATTTCCGCTGGCTGGATACGCAGCCGACCGATTATTACCGCACCGGATGGGGTTCCTATCGCTGGGCGGACACAATCAATGTCCTGCAGTGGATCTACAACAAGAGTGGCGAACCCTGGCTGCTGAATCTGTCCCGCAAGATCCACGAAAACTCGCCCTCCTACACCGACAGCGAGCGCCTGCCCTCGAAGCACAACGTCAACCTCGCGCAGGGGATCCGGGAACCGGCGGAGTACTGGCTGCAGACGAAAGATCCGTCGCTGCTGCAGGCGACAGAGGCGAATTACCAGAAGATCATGGGGGAGTACGGTCAGTTCCCCGGCGGTGGCTTCGCCGGGGATGAAAACTACCGTCCCGGCTTCACGGACCCGCGCCAGGGCTTCGAGACCTGCGGCATCGTCGAGTACATGCACACCTTCGAGATGATGACCCGTATCTCCGGCAGCCCGGTCTGGGCGGATCGCTGCGAGGAACTGGCCTTCAACCTGTTGCCCGCCGCGCTGACCCCGGACCATCGCGGTATCCATTACATCACCTGCACCAATTCGCCGGGCCTGATTAACAAGGGGATCAACGGTCAGTTCGACAACCGTTTCACCATGCTGGCCTACCGGGACGGAGCGCACGATTACCGCTGCTGTCCACACAACTACGGCATGGGCTGGCCGTACTACTCCGAGGAACTCTGGCTGGGCACGGCGGATAACGGGCTTGCCGCCTCGCTCTATGCCGCTTCCGAGGTCACGGCGAAGGTCGGCGATGGCACCAAGGTCACCTGGAAGCAGGAAACCGAGTATCCGTTCTCGGACACGATTCTTCTGACGGTAACCACTGCGAAATCGGTGCGTTTCCCCCTCTATCTGCGGGTGCCGCGCTGGTGCCAGCGCCCCGAGATCCAGATCAACGGAGCGCGCGTCGCCCCGGCATCCAAAGCCGGTCCGCTCTCGTTCGTCGTGCTGGACCGCGTCTGGAAAAGCGGCGATGTCGTCACGCTGAGACTGCCCATGACGACATCGGTGAAAACCTGGGAGAAAAGCCAGAACTCCGTTTCGGTCGGGTACGGCCCGCTCGCGTTCTCGCTGCGAATCCCGGAGAAGTGGCAGACGGTCGGTGGCACGGCGGACTTTCCGGAGCAGGAAGTGCTTCCTGGCGGACCGTGGAACTACGGCCTCGCCCTGGAGGAAAAAGATCCCACGCGCTCGCTGCGTGTTGTGCGAAAGCCCGGTGCCCTTGCGGCTAACCCCTTCACCCCCGCTACCGTACCGATCGAGATTCGCACTACGGCGCGCCGTATCCCCGGCTGGCAGACCGACTTCGAAGGCATCATTACCCCGTTGCAGCCCAGCCCGGCCCGGACAGCCGAGCCGGTCGAAACGGTGGTCCTGATCCCGATGGGGGCGGCGCGCCTGCGGATCGCCTCCTTCCCGACCGTCTCCACCGGCGGGGAAGCGACAGTCTGGGTGCCGCCTGTGGAGCCGCCCCTGATGACCGCCTCCTTTCAGAACGCGCAGGATTTCGCGGCCTCGGTGATTCTGCCGGGCGCGGAGCCGAAAGCCTCCGGGGACGATTCGATCCCTCGGTTTACCTGGTGGGACCACCAGGGGACGCAGGAATGGATCCAGCTAGAGCAAAAGCTGCCCGCCACGGTTTCCGCCGTCTCGGTCTACTGGTTTGACGACACGGGAAAAGGCCGCTGCCGCGTCCCAAAATCCTGGCGGCTCGTCTATAAGGCCAGCGATGGTACCTGGAAGCCGGTCACCGCTACGTCTGAGTACGGCACGGCGCGCGACACCTACAATCGGGTCACCTTTGCCCCGGTCACCACCTCCGCGCTCCGTATCGAGGTGCAGCTTCAAGACGAGATGTCCGGTGGCCTTCTTCGATGGAAACGAGAGACCGCTGCCTGAAGCCCGTTCGCCCGTTTATTTAGCCCGGCGAAAAACCAGGATCAGCCCATTGATACTGTCGTTCAGCGCGTTGACCTGCCATAGCTCCCAACCCGACTCTTCGTACGCAGCAGCTTCTGTGTCCAGAAGCTGCTGAAGCCGCGCTCCGAAGCTCTCCAGGTTGTCGAATTGTGAAAGTCCAAGCGTTGTGACGAAATACTCGAATCGAATGGACATGGGGTCCTTCCCTTCAGACCGGGGCGTTTTTCGCTGCCGCTCCAGTCATAACGCAGGCCAGAACGGCCCGCGTGACCGCGGCGAGAAAGCTGTAATCCAGCGTCTCGGGCGTGTCACTCGGGCGATGATAGTGAGGGTTGCGAAACTCAGCGGTATCCGTCCACTGCAGGGCGGGGATACCGGCCTTCCAGAACGGGGCGTGATCACTGCGCGTCAGGACCGGCAGCAGCGCCTCCGCGCCGGGTGGCAGCTTTAGGCCGAGTGTCGGCAGATCGGGGACATAAGTCCGTGCCGCACCAAGCGCCGCATCCACCAGCGATGCCGAGGCGGCGTTCCCGATCACTCCCACGAAGTCACCGGTACCGGGCAGGGAAAAAGGGAGACCCGCCGGTGTCCGCTGCGAGCCGGGTACGGCGCTGCGGTACCCGATCATCTCCAGCACATGAACCGCGTGTACGGTGATCCCGCTTGCCGGAAGATAGTGCTCCACGAAGTCGCGGCTGCCGACCAGGCCAGCACCGCGCTGGTCCGCCTGGAACTCCTCGCGATTGAAAACGACAAAGCCGATACCTGCGCCTGCTGCCGGGGCGATTTTCGCCAGCGCTTCCGCGCAGGCAATCAGGGCGGCGACCGCACTCGCGTTGTCATCCGCTCCCGGCATCCCCGCCACGCTGTCGTAGTGCGCTCCGATCAGAGTCAGCAGCGGCTTATCCTGCGCCCTGGCCGCGGGCAGCGCCACGATGTTGCGGTGCGGTCCCTGAACGGTTACCCGGTATCCCAGCGCCTTCAGCCGCTTGGCAAGGAACTCGCCCACCTGCCGGTTCGCCTCCGGGTCCGCCAGGAAATGGCGCGGGACCGCGACCTCCTGAACCGTCGCCTGCAAAGACGCCTCCGTGATCGTGCGAAGAGCCATGACGGTCGCGGGAACCGGCGCCTGTTTCGGCGTGTCCTTGGCAGCTTCCAATCTCATTGTGTCTCCGCCGCCGTCACGTCCATCGGGGTCACGGTGACACTCTCCCGCTGCCGGAGGCACCGGGTGAAGCGCAGCGATGCCGCCTCCGGCGTCAGGGTCTCGATCCTGCGATCCGCGAATGCGGCCTGCTCTCCCCCCGATCGCGTAAACTCGGTGTGAAAGACACCCGCTTCCGATAGCTGCAGCGTAAGCTGCTCGATCGGGATTCCCAGCAACGACGCAAAGTATAGCGAGAACCCGATCCCGACCGCACTCGCGGTATACTCCCCCGCCAGGCTGACGGAATAATGGTGAATGTATCGGTCCCCCCGGCGGTGGATCGTGTAAAACACCGCCAGCCCGGCGCTGGTCTGAAGCACCCGTTCATCGTCGGGGGCTGGCATCTCCTCGTCGTCGTCTTCCCCATCCTCTGATCGGCTCAGGGCGGCTGCTTTCATCCGGGGAAGCGCCCCCGCGAACTCGACGTAGTGCGGGTCGGTAAAGACCTTGCTGTACTTTTTGTCTCGGGAACGGATCCAGAGAGCGAAAATCGCGACGATGACGAGAATGCCACCGACAATAACCCAGATCATTCAGCAATGCCTTTCAAACCGATTGGAGCGAAGAATCCGAGCCTGCTCCGTGCAGGCAGCAGAGCCAGCGCAAAGATCGTGACCCCACCACAAGACATCCGCACGAATCCACACGCGCTGCGCCCCACTGTGAACCGCTACGAATCTATTTTGATCTCCTCATCCGCCCCGGCAGGTCCGTCCGAAATTGATGCTCCTGTGATGCCTATAAATGCCTATCAATGCACACCGCTCCGGGACTATTTTACCCCGCGAACCGGAGATGCGGCGCGGTGGTGATACGGTTACCATCCCGGCAGGGGCATTTTGAGGACGGACAAAACGGAAGCCGAATGACTCTAAAGCTCGTGGACTCCAGCCAACCATTTACCGGATAGCGATAAATCGCGTCAGCCTTGTCGCCTCGCTGTCCCAGTCGGGAACCGCGACGGTGTCCTCAAAATGCGCGACCTTAAAGTCCCCAAACGCGCGCCGGAGATCTTCGGGATCAATGTCAACCGGTCGCCGCGCGGGCGCGGCCGCATCGGAGGCAAAACTTTCGATTACCACCAGGCCGCCAGGCCGCAGGGATTCCCGGACCCGTTCGACGTAAGCGGGCAAGGTGAGCGGAACCGGCGCGTAGGTCACGACGATCAAGTCCCAGGTCGCCATGCCAAAATCAAAAGCGTCGCTGCTCTGGAGCACCGTCTGAAGCGCCACCCCGGCGCGGTTCGCACTGCCCGCAGCGACGCGCAGCCCTTCGTCGGAAATATCAAGCGCGGTCACGTCCCAGCCTCGTATCGCTAGAAACACAGCATTGCGGCCCTGACCGGTACAAATATCCAGTGCCCGCCCGGGTACCCGTCCCTCCACCGCCGCGAGAAGCAGGGCATTGGGACTCGTGCTGAACCCCGGGGTAGGACTGGAATAGATGTTGTTAAAAAGCACCCTCCATCCGTCGGTCTGGGTCCGCATCCTCTGCACGATAACGGCGTGGTACTGGTCAGCCTCCGCTTCGGAGATGCCGGCTTCGAGCAGCTGTTTGCGATACAGCGCAAAAATCGGGGCGGGCCGCTCGATAGGGGGCGCGGCTGGTAGCCAGTTCAGCCACTGCTGCCAGATCTGCTGTGCCTGCGCGTCGGACAACATAATGAATTCCTCCCTCTTACCCATCGCCGTGCACCGGGCGCGAACTCGAAACGAAGGGTGCGTCGCGCTCTAGCCGGTGTCGGCCTTCGCGATAAGCTGCTGCATCAGAGCGGTTGCATGCGCGGTGACAGGACCGCCCATCGCATCACCCGCGAGAAGATCCGGAGCGCCCTGTCCAAAGTGAAGGCCGCTTGGGTCAGCATGCTGAGACGCACCTCCCCGCGCGGCGGCGCGGCAGGTCTCGGCTCTTCCCAGGGACCTATCCGGTCTGCCACCGTCTGTCCACTTTCCAGCAGCGCATCAATGGCCTGGTCGAGAAAGCGGTTCGCTCTCTCCCAGACAACGGCGGTGGCGCTGCTGTAGTTGAAATAGCGGGCGGTATGGTCCGCATAGGCGGCAAACATATCAAGCCCCTATGGAAGGGCCACCTCCACCACCACACCATACACGCGTTTTGCCTCATTGTCGGCAGGCAGAACGCCTGGCTCCCGCAAAGAGTGCCAGGCCTGGTCTGGAAAGAATCCCCTGAAGGCTTTGCATGGCTCCCGGTTTGTTGCCGATTTCGAGGTGCCGCTTTGCCTGGAGAAAATCGGACCAGGGCCACTCTCCCTGAGGCGTCGGCGATTCGGGCGGTCATCGAGATAGGGGCAGATCTCCAAAGGGCACGTTCCGAATCTTTAGCTGCCCCGACCGCTCTATCTGCGGCTTCTTGTCTATCTGCGGCTTCTTGTTAAATCGGCTGAACACGGTGTAAGTCCCCCAGCGTTTGACCTGCATCCGCCGGGGCGAGCCTTTTCTCGTAGCACAGGCTCACCCCGTCTTCCAGATAGCTCCCGAAGACCGCGCATCGCGAGAAACCCACCTGCTCATAAAGCCGGATCGCCGCCGGCTGATGAATCCCCGTCTCCAAACGCAGGATACAAACCCCCTTTTGCCGAGTCTGCTGCTCCATGTGAACGAGCAGAGCCTGCGCTACCCCCCGGCCACGCCATTGCGGTGCGACAAACATGCGCTTGACTTCCGCGTAGTCACGGTCCCCCCCGACAAACCTGACGGCTCCGCAGCCGACCGCGATACTGTCCCAGCGCGCGATCAGGAAAACCACCGACGCGTCCTGCAGGGCCGCAGCCGAAAGCCCGTGACGGTTCTCCGGGGGATAGAGCGGGCTAAGGCAGGCGTCAAGCGCCGCCAGGAGCGCCACGGCCTCCGCCGTGTTCGGGGGTTCCGGCTGAATGGATAAGGCAGGGTTCACAATGGTCCTCTCTACCGATCTACCGATACCGCCGGGAACCTGATATTTCACACCGCATCGCCCAAGCGCATGGCTTAGCGAGTTAGCTCACGGTGCCCCACCGCACCAAAAGATGCAAAAAGCCCCCGCCAGCCTCCCCAACGCAACCTGGATGCTGGAGCGCCCAAAGCGGCGTTCCAATCTCAGCCCAGCCATTCGTGGCGGGGAGTTATGTGTCGGTTGGCCTCGGTCTCCGATAGCCTGCGTCGAGAAACACTCGATCAGTGCCGGGGCCGGTGTCCGCGGCAGGGGCTTGCCCAGTAAGGAGAAGAGATGGATGAACTACGCCGCAGCCAGTTCCCGCTCCTTTTCCGCCAACCGCGCGGCCTGCAGCGTGGCCTGGGGCAGGCGATACTTCTCATCGA
Source organism: Armatimonadota bacterium (assembly GCA_014380815.1). GTDB lineage: Bacteria > Armatimonadota > Armatimonadia > Armatimonadales > Armatimonadaceae > JACMJB01. The sequence continues at coordinate 3,068 of JACMJB010000411.1, read as the reverse complement.
ACACGGTATCGAAGGCCGACAGCGACGGGGCGATGCCGACGTTCGCGATCAACTGGTCCCTGATGGCTTCGGGGGTTTTCAGGCCGTTGCCGGTGATGGCGATCACCACCACCTCGTCGCGCTCGAAGCGGCCCTGGGCCGCAAGCCGCTGGGCGACACTGACAGTGACGCCGCCCGCGGTCTCTGTCCAGATGCCCTCGGTTTCCGCCAGCAGGCGGATCCCCGCGATCACGTCGTCATCACAGACATCCTCCGCGCCGCCGCCGGTCTTGCGGCAGATGTCGGCGGCGTAGTAGCCGTCGGCGGGATTGCCGATGGCGATACTCTTGGCGATGGTGTTCGGTCGCTGGGGGCGGAGCACTTCCGCCCCGGTCTTGATCATGGTCGTAATCGGGTTACAGCCGCTCGCCTGGGCCGCATAGACCTTGGTGGTCACTGGGGCATCCAGCAGGCCCAGCTTTTCCAGTTCGTACCAGGCCTTCGGGATCTTCGTGATTAGTGACCCGCCTGCGCAGGGGACGATCAGGTGGTCCGGCGTTTTCCAGCCAAGCTGTTCGGCGATCTCGTAACCGTAGCTTTTGGAGCCGTCGCCGTAGAAGGGGCGCAGGTTGATGTTCGCGAACGCCCAGCCGTACTTATCACCGACCTCGGCGCACAGGCGGTTCACCTCGTCGTAGGTACCATCAATCTTAATGACGTTCGCGCCGTAGACCAGGTTACCCAGGACCTTGTTCTGCTCCAGATCGGAGGGAATGAAGACGTAGCACTCCAGTCCGCCCTCAGCGGCGTGGGCCGCGACCGAGTTCGCCAGGTTACCCGTGGACGCGCAGGCGACCGTGGTATAGCCGAACTCGCGTGCCTTCGACAGCGCGACGGCGACCACGCGGTCCTTGAACGAAAGAGTGGGATGGTTGACAGCATCGTTCTTGATGTACAGGTTTCGCAGACCGAGCCTGGCACCTAGACGCTCTGCCTTGATGAGAGGCGTGAAGCCCACCTGTCTGCCGACAGTCGGATCGCCGTCAAGGGGCAGCAGATCCGCGTAGCGCCACATCGAGAACGGACCCCGGGCAATGGACTCGCGCGTGACTCGCCGCTTGATAGCGTCCCAGTCGTAGGCCACCTCAAGCGGCCCGAAACACAGCTCGCAAACGTGTGTCGGCTGCTTTTCATACTCCGCGCCGCACTCGCGGCACCGCATTCCCTGAACAAATCCCATGGCTGCTTACCCCTGTTGTCGGTTACGATTGCGCGGCGAGCGACGGCTGCGAAAACACGAAGGGCCGCCCGCCCTTGAACTCTGCGTAGTTTGCCGCGCCTGGTGTGAGCAGACAGGACAAAAAAGCAGCAAGGACGAGCGGCCCCTCAAAATCTTGAGATCCAGCCGACTCGCGGTACCACCTTGCCTTCGCCGTGGCCTTTACAAGCCACCGCCTTTGAGGCCGCAGGGGCGGGAAGCGTTTAGAAAACCATCCCCGACGGCCCGGTTTTGTTCACGGGGACCCACCACCCCGGCACGAACTACTCGGCGGGGCGGCCCGGTCCGGGCACCCCACGTTTCCCCCGCGCAGCTCAAAGGTCATTTCGGCGCGCTCGCTCTGACCGGCTCTCACCTTGCCCGGCTCTCTGTTGCAGAATAAAACGCGCGTACTGCTCCTCGTCGTCGCTGTTACGACGGAATCTCTTTCGACATTCCGTGGCAAGAGTATATCCGCTCTGTCAGCGAGCGTCAAATGCTTCCTCTGCCTGTTCCTTCGGAGGGCAAGCCTAAAATCTGAAATTCTTGGATTGACAAAGCGGAGCCGGCCTGTTAATATTATGAACGAAATGACAAATCGTTCAATATTCACCGCGGATGAAGGCAGCGACGCCGACCGTCAGGATCTGAGGTTCACCATACTCGATGCTGCCGAACGGCTTGTCGAGCATTACGGCTACAAAAAGATGACCATGCAGGATCTGGCGCGGGAAGCGGGCATCGGGGTCGGCACCACCTATCTCCACTTCAAGGGCAAAGGCGATGTTGCCGTGGGGGTCCTGGAGCGGGCTAATGACCGGGTACTGCACAGTCTTCGTGACATCGCCGATTCGGATCGCCCTGCCCCAGAGCGGCTGCGCCGGATGCTGGAGGAACGGATCCTGCGGCATTACGAGAGCGCCCGATGCGCCCGTCATTCCATGGACGAACTGATGGCAGTGCTGCGCCCTCACATCCAGAGCCGCGTCGCCGAGTGGACCCATGCGGAACGGGTGCTCTTCGAGCGGGTGCTCGCGGACGGCGAAAGGCAGGGGCAGTTTCGCTGGGAGACCCCCTTGAACCGCGCGGAGACGGTCGCCGATACCCTCCTGAACGCTACCAATGGGATGATGCCCGATGCGATTCTAACCACCGATTTTGACGATCCTGAAGCGTTTCGACAAAAAGTGGAGCGGCTGGCTGCTCTGCTGATGCGATCCGTCGAAAGGCAATGCCGCGAAACGATTGACCCATAAGCCACTGACGAGCCACCAACGAACCGCAGCAGCCCCTGGCTGCGGCCCCGTTCGAAAAAAAGCACGACTCGTAAAAAAGATCGGGAACAGGCCACTCCTTCCTTGTGTAAAGCAGATAGGAAAAGTCCTACTTTTCATAAACGTCGTATTTGTATGAAATTTCATACAAATACGAGGCGGGACATCTCTCCGAAGATTCGTGTGTCGGAACATTAACACGATGGCGCGTTTAAACGATAAAAACAACAGCGGTGACAAGGACGCGGCGGAGAAGACCCCTGGAGACAGCCACAGCTTCTCGTGGGACGATCACTTCTTCGGCTCTGTTACGATTGGTGAACGGGGCCAAGTAGTGATTCCCGCCGAGGCGCGAAAGCGGTTTCATCTGGAGCCAGGGGACCGCCTGCTGGTCATGGGAGATCCGGGAAAGCGCAGCATTATGCTTTGCCGGATTGACACGCTTCGAGAATTTATGAACGCATTCCAGGAAGGGTTGGCGCAGGCGGAGCAGGACATGACCATTGCCGCTGTCGCCGCGGATGCTTCCCCCGATTCCACGGACGACCCAACTCACT
>JACMJB010000410.1 GCA_014380815.1 Armatimonadota bacterium | reverse complement strand
TTATCCTGTATGTACTTTTGGTATCCGGCAATCGACGTTTCGGTGTCTTCGCCCGCTGAATCACGTATCTGTTTCAGCGCTTCGCTTTCCTCGCGCATTGATTTCAGCTCTAACCGCGACTCTCGGATGCTCTGACTGTCTCCAAAACCTTCGTTGCGCTCCATAAAGTTTTCAAGCTGTTCCAGACCCTGTTCGATGTTACCCTGCTTAATTTGCTTCTGGGCCGCACTGCCAGCGCCGTTTAGCTCTGCCATGCGTTCGCGCAAACGACGCGCGTTATCTCTTTTTCTGCCTGATCCAAAGACTTCCACGCCGCGTGCATAAACCCGAAAGACGGCGATAACACCCTGCGCCAGCCAGAGTGTCGGTTCAAAGCGTGGCAGGCGGCGATGGCGAGGGGAACGCATGGTGACGAATCCTCCATCTGCAAAAAACGGCTAATGATTTCCGGAGTGCGCTTTTTCCTCGGCGACAAGGCTCTGGGACTCGTTGAGTGATTCGGCGGCCTGGGCAGGTTCCCGCCACATGCCGTCGCTCTTGATTAGGCCGATCAGTTCGGCGACACCCTGTTCCTGAGGGACCGTTTTGATCGGGTCTTTCTTTCGGTAGAGTGTGATCAGACCACCCGCTTTCCCGACATAGCCGTAGTCGGCGTCCGCCATCTCGCCGGGACCATTGACGATACATCCCATCACGGCGATGTCCAGACCGATCAGGTGATTGGTGGCGTTTCGGACCTGATTGAGAACGGTGGGAAGATCGAACTTGGTGCGCCCGCAGGATGGGCAGGCGATAAACTCCACCTGCGTCTTGCGAAGGCCGAGCGCCTGCAGTATTTCGTAGCAGACGGGAAGCTCGTGGATCGGGTCTTCGGAAAGCGAGACGCGGATCGTGTCGCCGATGCCCTCGGCAAGCAGCGTCCCGATTCCCGTGGTGGATTTCACCCGCGCATACTGACCGTCGCCCGCCTCAGTGACTCCCAGATGCAGCGGGTACGGTTCCATCCCTTCCTCTTCCAAGCGGCGGACCATCAGGCGGTTGGCGGCGAGCATGATCGGGACCCGCGAGGCTTTCAGCGAGATAATCAGATTGCGGTAGCCGTGCTTCTCGCAGATTCGCAGATATTCCAGGGCGCTCTCAACCATGCCCTGCGGTGTATCGCCGTGGGTCACCAGCATCCGCTCGGCGAGGCTCCCGTGATTGACCCCGATCCGCATGGCGATGTCCCGCTCTTTGCAGACCTGGATGACCGGCAGCAGACTCGCCTCGATTGCCGCCTGCTCGTCGGCGATCTCATCAGCGCTGTACTCCTCGGCCCGCCCGCGCGGCTTGCGGAAAACAAACAAACCGGGATTGATGCGCACCTTGTCCACGAAGGCAGCGACCGTCGCCGCAATATCCGACCCCTGATGGTGGACATCGGCGACCAGGGGAACGTCCACCAGACGTTGCCGCAGAATCGTCTTGATCTCGCCCAGGCAGTGCGCTTCCATCATCGAAGGGGTGGTGACGCGCACGATCTCCGCGCCTTTGCGAGCCATCTCGGTGATCTGCCGTACGCACCCGTTGACGTTGCGCGTCTCCTCGGTGATCATGCTCTGCACGACCACGGGATGGTCGCCGCCAACAGTGATATTGCCGACCCGTACTGGGCGTGACCTTCGGCGCGGGAAGACGAGCGGAAGGTCGGCGTAGGGGCTGTTAAGATCAAGCTGGCTCATGACGGGTTTATCTCCATTTAAATTATACCGGCTTCGCGAAGCGGGAACATTTCGCCGCACGAATGGGACTCTTTCCTGACATGCCGAAAAATGAAAGTTTTTTGCCGTTAGTGGAACGGGCGCGGGCTGGGGACCCGTTCGCCTTTGACCAGCTTGTGCGCCGATTTCAGGATAAGGCGGTCGGCTATGCCCTGACGCTGCTCGGCGACGACCGCGCTTCTGCGGAAGATGCCGCTCAGGAGGCGTTTCTGGAAGCGTACCGCTGCCTGCCGACGCTCCAAATTGCCGCCGCCTTTCCGGGATGGGTGCGCCGCCTGGTGTTCAAGCACTGTGACCGGACGCGGCGGGGCAAGCCAGAAACCGCCGTCTCCCTGGAATCCGTTCAGCACCGACTCTACGATGCCGTGAACCTAGAAACCGATCTAATTCGGCGCCAGGAGGCGCGGCGGGTGCGCGAGGCGATCCATTCGCTGCCCTGCGGAGAACGAGAGGTGACGGCACTTTTTTACCTGAGTGGCTGTCCGGCACGGGAGATCGCCGCCTTTTTAGAGATATCCGAGGTGACGGTGCGGACCCGTCTGCACCGCGCCCGCCTGCGACTGCGAAAGGACCTAGTAAAAATGGAGATAGTCGAGATGAAAACACAACCCGTACAAATCGCGCCGGAAAACCCGGTTGCCGCGCGTGTTCTGGGGGGGATCGTTGCCGAGTACTTGCGGCAGCGAAAAGACGATCCCGAGGCGGCGGACCGCTCCCTGCTCGCTCAGGCACGGCGGCAGCTGGAGGACCGGCTGAGCGACAGCACACCGCTGGATCCGGAGACGGCTCGGTCAGGGGACAGTCTTCTTTCGCTCGTTGGTGAAAACGGTGTCCGCGCGGATCTGATGCGGCGCTACCAGACACAGCCCTTGTCCGTCAGCGAAGAAGCCTGGGCGCGGTATTCCCAGATCAACGCTCTGTCAGGCACAGATCGCTGGGAGGAGACGGTAGCGGAACAGGATAGTATGTATCTCTGGGCAGCGGCGGCCTTTCCCCAAATGCCACCGCGATTGAGCCGCGAACAACCCTTTCTTCCCATCGAGACCGCCGATAGTGCGACCGAAATCTATCCCCAGAATACCCTTCTGCTTTGGGTACACGATATACCGGATGCTCCCGATCACTGGGTAAACGTAGGCCGTGCTGACGAGTGGTTGCGGCGCTTCGATGAAATACTGGGCGGCACGCCTGCCACCCATGAAAACCGACAGCAGCGCTATTACTTCCTGCGAACCGCGCTGCGAATACTTTTTCGGCTTGGCAGAGCCGAAGAGGCAGAAAAGCTGCTTGTGCGTGTCGAAGCCCTTGCGGACGAAGAAACGGACCCTCTAGCGGTCTTTCATTGGCGCGGTCACGCGATCTACCTGCGAATGATTCAGGCCAAGGGCGATGCCGAAGCGCTACGGCAGGTGGGAAACCGCGCCGCTGTGCTGCTGTCGCTGTATGAACAGGCGCTGAAGTCCGGAGAAACCTCGCCGGAGACAACCACTCGCTTCTTCATTCTTCGCGATAACATCGCCTCGGTTGCCGCGGATCACGGCTTGTATACGCTAGCTGTCCCTCTGCTCACGTCGCTGATTGTGTCCGGAAACGGCTCCCCCTGGAACTGCGTTCGGCTGGCGCAGTGCGTCTGGACGACGACCCATAACCGAGCCGACACGCTGCGTTTGATCCGCCAGGGAGCATTGCGAATTGATCGCGAGAATCTGTGGGACTGGGCCAAAGCCCTTCCTGCCTTCGCCGCTGTCGCCGAGGACCCAGAGTTCATTGCGGCGGCCTCCTATCGAGGGTAACAGAAGATAGTTACCGTGCAGGGGCTTTCTTAGGACTATCTACGTTGATACGCATCTCGCCTTTGGAAGCCCTGATTTCTCCTATATATTGTGGATCAATCTCAAACTTTATATTTTTACCTGTCGGTGCGTTCTCGTAGGACCAGGGCCGCTTTATCCTCAGCATCGCCCGAGAAGTCTTCATTTGGGAAACGACCCGCTTGCCTTTATACCGAGTTACCGTTGCACCCTCAAGCAGTATGCCTGAAGCCAGACGAGTAATCCGGTTCGCCTGAACGACCATCCTCTGGTTCGGCTGCTGAGAGTTGCTTCTTTGTTGTGGATGCGCTTGGAAATATGCCTTGATGATGCTACGCTGCTCACCTGTCAGCACCGCGAGCGCCGCGTCGTGGTCCTGTTGTTTTCGCTGATACAACGTTTCTATCATAGAGATATAGCTACGTTTGTTTTGCCGGTCATGCTGAGCCTCCGCTTTTCCAATCGCGGGCTTATCGGTGAAGCCGACACGCTCGGCGGTTTCCAGCAATATTTTGATCTCGTTTTTTCTCGCCGTCATAGCGGCATTTAATATTTGACGTCGATGCCCCAAGGACGCTCGTGTAATCGCGGCGATTTTGCTCTTCTGGTCCGCCGTCAGTTCCAGATCGGTGTATAGTTCGATAGGGATACCAACTGTTTTCAAAGCGGCCCCTTCGGAGAGTAATCCAGGCAACGCCTTTTCCTGTTTGTCGGACAGCACAGCGAGTACGCTGCGTGACGCTTCCTGCTCAAGCTGGCGTGTTTCCTGCTTGCCAGTTTCTATGGTTCTGTGCATCGCCTTACTGTATTTCTGATAACCCGCTGGTCGTTCGCGCCGCAGATTCTCGGATGCGGCGGCATACTCGGCTGTTTGCTGCGCAGGCGACACATTCGGCAGATACTGTTTCGCTAACTGCCGTCGGTGCGCCGCTTGCCGTAGATAGATTTTTTCCTGCATCTGCGCGATATGTATCTGTATACGATTGATTTGCTTTTGCTGATCGGGAGTCAGACCCAACGCCTTTGAAAGCGGAAGAAGAGGAAGTTTGGCAGCGTAGCGAAGATACGAAGCGTCGGTGGGGGGAAACGGAGACTTTTCCTGCGAGGCGGGCGCAGCCTCCGTGACCCGCCAGGGCAGGAAAGTAACGATCCCAAAGATAATCAGAGGAGCAGCAAATTTTCGAGAGTAAGAGGAAGACACGAGAGAAACCTCCTTTAACGCGAGCAGGCGACGGTGGAGCAATGTGGTGTTTTCGATGATGCCGATGCCAGCGATCCGTATGGGCCCGGTCTGCATGAGAGAAACTGCAAGCAGTAATTCGCCGTATTGCACTGCGGGAACAGCCGTTGTTTGCAGCGCAAGCGCATCGGCGGCGGATTCGCGGGCCAGTCGTTCTTCGCGGCGGGCAAGAATAACGAGCGGGTGGAAAAAGAACACGATCTGAGTCAGTGTTCCCAGCCACTCCCAAACAAGATCGCGGCGGCAGGCATGGGCCAATTCATGCGCCAGGACGAGGCGGCGTTCGTCGGGCGTGTAGTTGGCGTCAGCGGGCAACAGCACGGTTCCCCTAGCGTAAACGGGAATCGTGATGCCCGCGGACGTTCTCAGTCGTGGCGCTCGCTGCAGGCCGAGTGGTCCTGCCAACCGAAGAATTTCCGCTTCGGTGTCCGCGTTTTCCGATGGCGACGCTCCCCGCAATACATGACGAGTGCGAAGACCCGCACGAATAACCCGGACAAGGCACACACCAACGCCGAGCAGGTAAAAAAGCAGGACTGTCTCTTGCCAGGAGAAGAGCGGCGATGTGGCAGATACTGCAGGCGGC
>JACMJB010000409.1 GCA_014380815.1 Armatimonadota bacterium | reverse complement strand
TTTTATACGAGAGGGCTAAAGAAACAGAATCTCTCTTCCGACAATCTCAGATCTCGGGTAAAAAAGCTGTTTCCAATCGGCGCTTGTACTGTACACTTCAGCTATTACGCCGTCCCGATTGGCCCACCCAGAGAGATCTCAAGTGTATTGATGCCCTGCCCTGCCGTGGCTTCTTTCTTGCAGGGGAAAGTTTACCGACCTCGGACACTATCAGAACCGTCCGCGCTGAGCCTGAAGCCTCGCGAACTAGAACTGAAATCGGAGCCAGCAGCCCTGTCTCCATTGTTAGCCCGTAACGCTTAGAAGTTCAGGACACGACTTATGCTGCCGACAACAAAATCGCGACGCTCCGCTCCTTCCGCAAACGGTTTGCTGCCGGACGTGAAGCTTCCACCTGGTTCTCCCCGTGCTCTCGGCAATCTCGCCTCCGGCATTGCCATCGCACTGCTTCTGGTTTCTGGGGTCCCATCCGATTCTTGCGCGCAGGCAGCCGCGGTTTTGCCTCCGACAGGCTCACGGGTCCCCACCAAAGCACTTCCCGCGTCGTACCGAATCACGACAGGGGATGTCCTGAATATCAGCATTTTCCAGAAGCCGGAGTTGACCCGAAGCGTGACGGTGCCGCCCGATGGGCGGATCAGCTTCCCCTTCGCGGGAGAAGTGGTGGTTTCCGGTCGAACGATCAGTGAGGTGACTCAGCGGCTCAAAGCACGGCTTTCGCTTGAGCTGAGCGATCCACAGGTGACCGTCAACCTGACCCGCCGCCAGCTGCAGGAAGTGAGTATCCTGGGGCCGGTGCGCAGCCCCGGCAAGCGTATCCTGGGCGACAACTGGCGCGTCCTCCAACTGATTGCCGACAGCGGCGGCCTTTCCGTCAAGCCGGAATGGGCGACCGCTAAGCTAGTCCGTGGTCACGGCGCGGAGGTCGTGGTGGTTGACCTCACCCAGTTAATGGCGGGCGATGCTTCGCAGAATCTGCTGCTGATGCCGGACGACACACTCCTTGTTGACGAAGTGGACAGCAGCCGGGTTGCACTGCAGGTACTGGGTGAGGTGGGGAAGCCGGGCAGTATCCTCGTGCCCAAGGACGGGTCTCTGCTTTCCGTCATCACAACCGTGGGAGGCTTTACCTCGCGCGCATCGCTTTCGCGGGTGACGCTTATGCGGGGTGGCAGGACTTATACACTCGATATGCGAGAGCTGATGAGCACGGGGAAGACAACCCCTGCGCTGGAAAGCGGTCCGGCATCCGCCACCACGACAGCCACAGGCGGAGTCGCGGGAATCACCTCGCTGACCAGCTTCACCCCCGCGCCCGCTTCCTCGACCAAAGTCCCCGAGACCGGACTGGACTCCGCGAGTATCCGGGCTGAACCCGGCGATACCCTCCTGGTGCCGCAAAACCGACTCCTGTTTTCAGTGATGGGGGCGGTCAACAAGCCCGGCGTCGCCGAATTCCCGGAGAACCAGCCGGTGACCGTGCTTTCCGCCATCACCCTTGCTGGCGGTGTCAACGCCGCCGCGGATCTGAAAAATGCTTCCGTGGTACGACCCGACAGCAAAACCGGTCAGCCGGAAATTCAGCCGGTCAATCTGGAAGATCTGCTGGGGAAAAAAGGTAAGGAGAATAAAAGCAAGACGCGAGATGTTGCGCTCCAGCCCGGAGATGTCCTGTACATCCCCGAAAAAACGCCGAGAGGGGGGCAAAACGGTCTGCAGAGCGTGCTCTCGGTTCTCCCCATACTGGGCTGGTTTGTCCGTTAATCCCACTTTTATCCGGAAGTGCTGACCTGACGGATTCAACCCCGAGCAGACGATCCAGAAAGAGATACCGTTGCTGTACCGACGCAATCACATTCACTATCGCATCGCGGACGCTTTTTTCCGAAACTGGGTTCCCTTTCTGGCGGCGGTTGCCGGGGTCTCCGGCGTGGTGGGGACCGCACTGGTGGTCCGAAGCGCCTCATATGTTGCCTCATCGTCCATCCGCGTGGTCAGTGAAAACGAAGTCTCCAAAGTCATGGGGTTTTCACGCCAATACTGGACCTCGCCCGCCCAGCAGAATGCGTCCCATTTTGGGGATCTAATGGCGGACATCCTCCCCGGCGGGTTCGTCGACAGCGCTCTCCGAAGCGCAAACCTGCGTCAGCCGATCCAGGTTGATCCAAAGGTGGATGATCCTCAATTCGCCAAGCTGAAAAAGGCGATCTACGCTGAGTCCCAAAGCACCGACGTTTTTACGATTGGTCTGGTCTGGAAGGACCGTGAGGAGTGTGAACAGATTGTCAAGGCCTTTCAGCAGGCCTACATCGAGGAGGCAGGCCGGTCCCGCCAGTCGCAGGCGATCGCAACCGCCCAATACTTGAACAGCGAGATCGAACGATACAAGGCGAATCTGCAGAAGGCGGAACAGGCCCTGACTGCCTACAAAATCGCCCATGCGGGACAACTGCCCAACGCTCAGGCCTCGGAGATTCAGCAGTTTGCAAACCTTCGCATGGAGCGCGACTATCTGGCGATCACCGCGCAGGACAATTCACTCAAGCGCAGCGCGCTCGAACAGCGGATCGCGATGGTCAAACCGACTGCGATCCTGGAGCAGACCGTCGGGAACGATCCCCTGGTCCAGCAGCTACGCGACCTTCAGGGCCAGCGGAGCCGGGAGATCGTGACTGGTATTTTCAGGGCGGACAGCGCATATATTGCTGGTTTCGACAAAAAGATCTCACAGTTAAAGCGGCAGATCGCCACGCAGCAGAAACAAGACCCCACCCAGTCACGCAACGTCACGGAAACCAAGCTCCAGGACAACCCGGAATTTATGGACCTGATGCAGCAGCTCACGGACGCGAAAATCGCCCAGAAGACACAAACGGCGCGAGTCGGACTGCTGAATAAGCAGCTTGCGCAGTATCAGACGCGCATCGCGGCCCTTCCTGCCGCGGAACGCGAGCTGACCGCAAAAACTCGTGACTACACGATCCTCAAGGAGCAGTACGAGGATCTGTTGCAGCGACGTCAGCAGGCAGAACTCAAAGCAAATATGGAAAAGGTCACCGCGACCTCGACCCTGATCGTTCAAAACCCGATCTACGCCGAAGAAACCGTCGGAACTCAGAAAAAGCTCTTGATGGTTGCCGGAAGCATCGTGCTCGGCATTATTATTGGGCTACTAATGATCCTTCTGCGCGAATGGATGGACCCGTCACTGCGATACGAAACCGATGCCGCGCGTCTGCTTGGGGTACCCGTCCTGGCAAGTTTGCCGGAAAGTCAGGATCTTCGGTTTCCCCAGGAATCACGACGGAAGACGCTGCTCGCGGGCAGTTCGTCTTCGGATCGTCGCTTGCTACTGCCGTAGCTGAGGGAGCATCCGGACCGTTATCGCTGTGGTATTTACGAGAAAGAAACCGCCCGTTTATGCAGTCTGTAACAAAGCCAATGACCGAGGACCTGTCGGAACTCCCCACGCAAGGTGCGCCGGTACCCAAAGACACGACACCCATTTTCGGGTTCGGACCTGCACGGAACACCGCGGAAAATACTGCTGTCACCAAGTCAGAGGGCGAGTCGTCGCCCTCACCAGAGCGCCTGACAATTCGGATCGAAAAGAGCTGTGAGGATTTCACGCATCTCCACACGGCGATCGAGTTTGCCGCAAGCAACGCCCGAATACGGACCGAAGACCTGGCAGGCGCGTCGCTGTTTCAGGGAAATCGTCCCGTGATTCTCGGCGTGACCTCCGCGATTGCGGGGGAGGGCAAAACCACTGTCGCTCTGCATCTTGCGATGGATATTGCCCGCAACAACTTCAAAAAAGTGTGTCTGATGGACATGAGTTTGGGGGAAGACACGCTCTCGCGTCGTCTGGAGATTAATACGGGCGCCGGTCTGGTAAACGTTCTGGAGGGGACACACAGCACGATTCCGACGATTGAGTCGCCAGACTGTGAAGGTCTGAGTATTATGCCTGCCGGAAAGACCCCCGACAATCCTGTCCGCGCGGCACGCTCGCCGTCCGTTTCCGAAGTGCTGGCCGCAAGCCGCGAACTGTTCGACGTCGTCATTGTGGATATGCCGTCTGTTGCCAGCGGAAACGTTCTGCCGATTGCACCTTATCTGGATGCGGTGGTGATGGTGGTGTATGCAGGAATCACCCCGAAAGATGTTGTCACAAACGCCCTGGAGCGACTTGATCCGGAAAAGGTGCTTGGGGTCGTTCTGAATCGGGTCAGGACGACGGTGCCATCGTGGCTGCAACGGCGCTTGAATCGCTGGTAGGCCACAGACGGACAATCTGCCTTGACAGGACAAAAGCGTTGAATATCGTAATCCCGATTGTGCTGATGGCGGTGATTCTCGGTCTGTTTGTGCCGGAGCGGTTCGCCCATTATACCCGCTGGGGTATCGCCGCCTGGATCGCTTTTGTGATCGCCGCCTACTATTGGAAACACTGATCCTTGCGCCGACGAGATATGCCCTTTCCGAAACCAATCACCGCCCAGAACCCCGCCCGCTCTCGTGGCGATGCCCTAGTTGCTCCGCGCTGGAGAGGTGCTCGTCCGGCAACGTGGATAGCGTTCGCGCTTCTGCTGGCGCTCGCGATGGGAGTAATAGCGGCAGAGCGGGCAATGCACGGCGGGGGCCGCCTGCACCGTGTTCTGGCAGCCGCGTACCAGGACGTACGCAGCGCGCAGCGGCAGCGAACGTATGCCGCTCAGGTTTCGCCGCTCACGGTTGCGCTTCCAGAGGAGCCGCTAGCACTCTATCGCGACAAGCTGGAAGGCGGCTGGCAAAACTGGTCCTGGGCCGCCTGCGACTTCGCCGCAACAGATCGGACGTGGCTGGGAAAGACCGCAATCCGCATGACCCCGGAGGATTGGAAAGCGGTATACCTGCACCATGATCCCGTGACGACGGATGGTTACGGAATTCTGCAATTCTACCTATCGGCGAGCACCGTGCAGAGCACGCCAAAAGGCGACAGTCCTCAGATTCCGTCCCTCCGGGTGCGTGCTGCAGACGCGAACGGGGCCTACGGCGGGGGCGTTCTGCTCAAATCCTACTGTCAGGCGGTTCGGAGCAGCGTGGGGGAGACCTGGCTTGTTGCCCGTATCCCGCTCACCGATCTTGGGATTTCCAAAATCAGCGGCGTGCTAGCTGGAATTGTCATACAAGCCGAAGGCAGAGAGCGACAAGCAGATGTTCTCCTTGATGACATCGCGTTGCTGCCGGACACGACGCGTGCACCTCAGCCGACCGAAATCACAGTCCCTATAGCGGTGGATCTAGAGCAGGACCCACATCCTATCTCGCCGCTGATCTACGGAATGGCGTTCGCCCCGCCGGATTACCTTCAGGATCTGCGTCTGGGATCGAATCGCTGGGGGGGAAACGACAAGACACGCTACAACTGGGTTCAGGGCAACGCGTGCAATGCTGCCCGTGATTGGCGGTTCGCAAATCGCACTGCCTCTGACGCAGCGGGTCTGGTGGAGGGACCGTCTTCTGGGCCGGACCGGTTTGTTCGGCAAAACCGCGCTGCGGGAACTGCTACCCTGTTGACGGTTCCCACCATCGGCTGGGTCGCTAAGGATACGGACAGCGCACACGCGTCGGAGGCCGTCCCCGGCGAAGGCGGTCCGCCGCTCACATCGGTACGGGACACCGCGAAGGGGGCTATTGCCGGCTATGACCCCGCAGCGAACCGTGACCGGACCAGCATGCCCTCGTTTGCCCGCAAGGGGAAGCCGTTTACCTTGAAACCAACGCTGGCGGCGGGTGCTGTCTACCAGGACGAATGGATCTACCACCTGACACAGCAGTTTGGCGCCGCTGACAAAGGGGGTGTGGGCCTTTATGCGATGGACAATGAGCCGGATCTATGGGATGGCACCCACACAGACGTTCACCCTGTCCAGTTAGGCTATGACGGACTTCTCGCGCAGTTTTTGAGCTATGCTCGCGCGGTCAAGGAAGTGGATCCCAGTGCGAAAATCACTGGACCCGTTTCCTGGGGATGGACCGGTTACCAATATTCGCCGCTGGACCGCGGTAAGGACAACTACCATACGCACGCCGACCGGGTACGTCATGGTGATGAACCGTTTCTTCTCTGGTTTTTGAAGCAGGCACGAGTCGCAGACTCCGCCGAGGCGATCCGGCGACCCAGCCCGGCGGGACGCCGTAGTCTGGATGTTCTGGATGTGCACTACTATCCGCAGGGGACTGGTTTGTACACTGGCACCGCCACGGACTCAGAAACGCGCGCGCGCCGCATTCGGGCCACACGCTCGCTGTGGGATCCTTCCTATACAGATGAGTCATGGATCGCAAAGCCGATTCGCCTGCTGCCGATGCTGCAAGAATGGATTGCCAAAGGGTACCCCGGGACCCGAATCGGGATTACAGAGTGGAATTTTGGTGGCGATACCGACATCAGCGGCGCGCTGGCAATCGCGGAGACACTTGGGATCTATGGGCGGGAAAACGTCTACGTGGCAAACTACTGGGTGTATCCGCCAAAGAACTCGCCGGGTTATCTGGCGTTCAAGCTGTATCGGAATCCGGACGACCACGGGCACGGATTTGGAAACTTGTCACGCTTGGTGCGGAGCAGATCGCCCGAACTAGTTTCCTGCTACGCGGCCACCGAGGCCGCAACGGGTGTACTCACACTTGTCCTGGTTAACAAGATGCCGAAAACCACAGCGCTGGTGCCACTTTCCATCGGTATGGAGACAAACGCTTCGATGCGTCAAGGGTCCTCTGCATGGCGGCTGGATAGCAAAACGGTCCAAAAGTTGCATACCTGCGAAGAGAGCGAAGTCTGGGGCAGTAGCCGCGATTCTGGCAGCAACGGATTGCAGGTCAAACTGCCTCCTTACTCGGTCACACTGATCCGTCTGCCTGGTTTGGCGGGCCACCCAAAACTGCCGGTCCTCTCGCCTTCTCGCTGAGCAAAATCGCGGCTGTTTGACTCCGACGACATATTATGGAACCAGTATCCCCACTCTACACAGCGCCCCGCGCGACAGACCTGGAAGGTGCAGCGGCACGGCGCAATCGGTGGTCATTGCTCTGGTCACTGCTTCTGTCTCTGGCATGCGGAGCGGGATTTGTTGCGTTTGGACTGGATTCGCCAATTCTTCCCCTCGTGCTGCTGATCTGTATCGCGTCTCCGCTTTTACTATGGCATTATCCGCGGACAGCACTATACATCGTTTTCGCCGCTGCGTGTCTTTTCGAGATGGCTCTGGTCCCTTACCGTGACTCGCTAACGGAGAAGGTGCCATTCTTCTGGAACGTCAACACAATCTTTCAAACGTATGCTCATGTCAACCTCAAGGCGGTGCCGCTGAACCTTCTGGAGGTGCTCTTGCTGGTTGCGGGAACGCTGTCTCTGGTGCGAGCGGTGGCATTGAATCAGGTGAGCGTTCGCGGCGGGCCGCTCTTTGTCCCCATATTTATCTATATCTGCTTCGTGGTCATGGGCTGGATAAATGGCATGGCTACTGGTGGAGACTTCAAACTATCGCTACAGGAGGTACGGGCGCAATTCTACTTTCTCGTTGCGTACTTGATGGCGGTCAACATGATCCGCACACCGCATCAGACGACGCGCTTGATGTGGATGATGGTGCTCTGCATCGGTCTTAAAGGTTGTCTCTATACCTTCCGTCGCTATGTGACTCTGGCAGGGCTTCCGCTGTCCGATCAGGGAGTTGGGTCGCATGAGGAGGCCTTTTTCTTCAACGCGTTTGTCGCATTGCTTGCCGCGCTGGCGTTCTGCGGCGAACAGGGCCGTCTAACGCGCTGGATGTGGCTGCTGCTGCCTCTGGTAATCACGGGAAATCTGGCGACCAACCGGCGCGCCGCAACCGCAGCGATGATTATCGCCGTACCGATACTTCTTCTGGCTGCCCACCGCTCGCTGCCGCGACGGCGCAGGATGGTAGGGATTGTAGGCACAAGCCTGGTCGTGGGGTTCTCGATTTACTACCCTGTCTTTAAGAACAATGACAGCATGTTCGCACAACCCGCCAGGGCGATTCATTCTCAATTTCAACCGGACGCCCGCGATGCCTCCTCTAACGTATACCGTGATGCGGAAAACGCGAACCTGATGGCAACTATCCGACTGGCGCCCCTTCAAGGGTATGGCTACGGAAAACGGATGCTACATGCTGTGCCAATCGCCGACATTAGCGCCCAGTATGAATGGTGGGATGTACTGACACACAATCAAATTCTATGGGTGTGGATGCGCACCGGCACCTTCGGCTTCTTCGCTTTCTGGATGATGATTAGTTCGATCCTGATCTTTATCTGCCGCACACTCCGGTCCCCGGAAACGACCGATCTCGCAAAGGCAGTGGGCATTCTCACACTGCTATTAGTCTCCATGCTGATGATCTTTGGGCTGCTGGATCTGCAGATCTCGAACCCTCGTGACATGCTCTTCACCGGCATTTGGGTGGGAGTGGTAGCAGCCATGCCAGGCTGGAAAAAAATAGATGATGTAGAATCCGCATCCACCGTCACTACCACGCCCGAATCAGCATGGTGGTGCAAGGCACCTGTAGTAAAGCCAGCACACTGGAAGAAAGCCCGGTGCATTGACGCTGAGGCCGAGCCATGACGAATTCTCGCTTGGTCGGTCGCAACTTCCTGGCGTCGCTTTTAACCCAACTGCTCTCCTGGGCGCTGACGTTCTCCGTCACACTTTTTCTTCCACGTTATGCGGGCGTCAACGGGATGGGAGAACTAGCACTTGCCGGCGCTTTTGTTGCGATATTCGCGGTGTTGGCTCCCCTTGGCACCTCATCCGTCATGATCAAGGAAATCGCGCGAGATTCGTCACGGGCAGGGGAATTGCTCGGTGCTTCTCTGGCGGTACGAATACCGCTCGCAACGGCCTTATCAGGAATTGCCTTCGCCGCGACCTCTCTTCTGGGCTACTCCGCAGAGCTAAAAATCCTAATCCTGGTGTCGGCTATAGGAATGGTCATTGGAACAATCAATGATGCACTGGGAGCCGTTCTTCAGGGTATGGAAAATCTGACTCGTCAGGGAATAGGAGTCCTCGCTGACAAGCTCCTGCTTGGGATACTAACGATACTGCTCATCGTTTTGAAGCAACCGCTGTGGACAATCGCCGCAACTGGTATTGTGACTGCCACCGTTTCCTGCGCGGTAAACCTCTTCAGCCTGAGAGCGATCTTGCCGACGCTGCTGCGGCGTCCCGCACTTAGCTCGTCCTACCGCCTGGTCGCCATGGGAGTCCCCTTTATTGGACTGAGTCTTTTCACGACGCTATACGGTCAAAGCGACGCCCTAATTCTGAGCCTCGTTTCTAATAGTCAGACGGTCGGATGGTACGCGATCGCCCTTCGTCTCGTGGGAACCACGATGTTTTTGCCGGTCGCAATCAACGCGGCACTTATTCCTACCCTTTCGCGTCTTTACGTCAGTGATAAAGAGCAATTCGTATCAACGGCGACACGGATTCTGGTATTAATTGCGGTATGCGGCGTTCCGGTTGCCTCGATACTCCTCTTTTCAGCCCCTGCAATCATCCAGCTTCTCCATTATCCTGCAGAGTTCAACGGAAGCATCCCTGTCCTTCGAGTGGGTGGAGCAGCGGCACTCGCATATTATTTCACGATATTCATGGGAGCAGTGATTACTGCGTCCGATCGCCAGGCGCAAATGCTACCGATATTTGCTAAATCCTGTCTGATTGGCATACCGGGATGTTTTCTTTTCTCCTACCTCTGCGACCGGTACCTGCAGAACGGAGCCTTCGGTGCTATCTTGAGCCATGTGCTTATGGAGATCTACGTCTTTACCTTTCTTTTCCGCATTTTGAGCGATGTATTTTCGTTTCGCTTTTTACTGCGGCTGATGGGGCGCCTCCTGATTGCGGTGACGCCCATGGGAGCGCTACTGCTTTGGCTGACCTCGTCGCGTAGCCCCATAACTCCAATCGTCGGACTTTGGGCCATCGTCCCAGGGGTTCTGCTATACATAATGGGTTGCATCCTGCTGCGCTGCGTAAACGGAAACGAGTTTATGACTCTGCTGCGCGGTGTCATGTCGCGGCGAACTCCCGCATTGTAACCTTGGTTCTCTCACGAACAGGACTGTGGTAGTTTGGTGAGCGGTTTTGAAGAAAAATGCGGACTGATCATTTGCGCCGGATTATCAGCGAGGAGATTACCGGTGTATTCAGCTTTAGATCTTGGCTGCTTCGCTGTATGCCGCGCCTGCTTCCTGCTGGGGGAGCAGGACGAATTCGTGCTCAAATTTATCGAATCCTAGGAATTGCCGTCGGAAGAGGGACCTTGATCTTTGGCCCGTTGATCCTTGGACCGCAGTCGTCTCCCCGAAGTTTACGGATTGGTGCCCGTTGCTTCATCAATAGCCTGGTCTATATTGACGCGGCAGGTCCGGTGACGATCGGTGATGGTGTCTCTATTGGGCATCATGTCGTGATTATCACTTCGGATCACGCGATCGGCCCCTCGGCATTCCGAGCAGGAGAATTGTGCCTCCGCCCGGTCACCATCGGCAATGGCTCCTGGATTGCTGCGGGCGCTATGATTCTTCCCGGGGTAACCATCGGCGCGGGCGCGATCGTGGCTGCAGGGGCTGTAGTCACCCGAGATGTCGCGCCTGATACACTCGTCGGCGGCGTTCCCGCGCGTGCTATCCGGGACCTGGAAACGGTCGAGCCGGGTCGCTCGCGGTCGGACGGGGACATCACGCCACCCGGTGCTTGGTCCGCCAGTTTGCCAGCACTTCCTGGTGAAACGATTCCAGATCGTCCGTGATCGAGGCCCAGCTATAACGCTGTTCCACCAAAGCGCGGCCTCGGCGCCCCATTGCCGCTGCCTCCTCACGCCGCTCCTGCATTGCGATTACCGCGTTCGCGAAGGCTTCCGGGGTATCGGCGATTCGCAGATGCTCGTCAGCCCGGACTTCAATGCCCTCACAGCCAACCGTTGTCGAAACAACCGCCTTGCTCATGGAGAGACCCTCGAGCACTTTTAAACGAGTTCCGCTCCCCATCCGGAGCGGAACAACCAGCACCCCTGCCCTCGCGATATAAGGTCTCACGTCCGGTACTTCCCCGGTAACATGAATGTTCGGCCCCTGCAGGCGGCGCACCTCCGGCGTCGGCCCCATCCCAACGATATTGAAAACCGTCTGCGGTCGCCTTTGCAGAATCAGAGGCATGATCTCGTGGGAAAAATACAGCACGGCATCCGTGTTGGGTCGGTAGCTGATGAGTCCGGTGAATACCAGGCTATCCTGATCCTCCTCCGGCGCGGAATCCTGAAAGTACTCGATGTCCACACCGTTTGGCGCTGTCTTGGCCTGAATCCCCGGGATCTGCTCGCGTACCATATTGGTCTCCCGTTCCGAGGTGAAGACACAGGCATCCACCCGTCTCCAGAGCGCCCGCTCTTCTTGCTGGTACTTTTTGTACTCGAGCCAATTGTAGAAACGTCGGAAGCCCGTACGCTCGGATTGGTACATCCGGTACAGCAGCTCATACTCGATGTTGTGCTCATCCAGTATCACAGGAACAGACGAACCGAAATTATAACCACTGAGATGACCGAACTCCACCTGGACCAGATCAAACTGCTGCTCAAGCAGGGCGTTGATTTTTGCCTGCATTGGGGCACCGGTGATGCCACCCGCCGCGAACGAGCGGGAAGAAAGGAGGGACTTCATTTGAACAATGCGCTTGCTTCCCGTCTGAGTGAAGGGGGGAGGAACGGTGTGCACCGCATAGCAGATCTTTTTCAGCGCCTCTATCTTTTCACCATCCCCTGGTGACCCAAAGGTCAAAAGAGTCACTTCATGGTGTCGTGAAAGGTTGCGAACGAATTGGTATACCCGGATACCCCCTCCCCAATTAGGTGGGTAGGGAAGCGAGGTTGTCACAATCAAAATGCGCAAGGGGCCTTATTTCTCCAGTGTAATCGCGAACACTTTCAGGGCGGCATCCTGTGGCAGGGTGATCGAAACCAGGTCTTTGGTGACGGTGGCGGGGAAAATGGCGTGTCGGATGAGACACTCTGCCGATTTGTCCCCGTTCTTGGAGCGGCTGCGATGGACCTGCAGCGCGACCGGGTCACCCGAGGGGAAGGCGGGGGTGTGCCAGTCACCCACCGCGCGCTTGACGTTCTGAGTGGTTCCGTCCCGGTATCTAAGGATAAGAGTCATTGGACGGGCTGCGCCGCCGGTTGCGGTCGCTGCAAGATGGACCCCGACATAGCCGCTCCTAGGAACACGGACGGTCTGACCCTCGCAGCGGACGGCATTTTTATCCCCCTCGGAATCGGAGCCGTACCGGAACGAAACGAGGCGAGCCGTTGGCGACGCATCGTCATAATAGCTTGACGGATACGCAGGAATCTCCTCCCACTTCAGGCTTTTGGGCTTCGCCCGGCGCTCGTTCGGGCGGCGCGGAAAAGGGGACTGCTGTGTCGGGGCCGCAAGCCCAAACCGGTCCGGGGGAAACGATTCGGCGGGGAAGACATTTCCTGCCCCGTCCAGGTCGCCGTCGCCGGGAGCGGACTCCGAGGCGACCGCATCCACATCAAAGAGCTTCGTTATATCCACGAAGGTCAGCCGCCCACCCGTCATTCGCACCCGCGTTAGCCCAACGTCGGCGGTGCGACTGACCGGCAGTGTGGAAAGGTAGGTGCCAGGAACCTTGAGGACATCAAACGATAGAACATATTCGCCATCCCGGTCCGGGGTGCGGACCGGGATGGTCACCTTCGCCGATGCGCCGGGTTTCAGGGCGCGGTCAATCGTGATGGTCACCGGGGATCTCCACTGCGCCTCAATACCATCGGGATAATACCAGTGGTATCCCACGGCAAAGTTGCCCTTTGGCCAGTCCGAAACGCCCTGGTTGGCGACCGTCACGGTAATCGGCACCAGGGCGCCCGCCTCCATCCTTTCCGGGACTCGGAGCGGGGTGATGAAGCGCGCCTCTTCGTCGCCGGGATAAACGGCCACCCGCTCCACATACTCACCGGGAACCGTCTCGACCGAACCGGTGCGTGTTACCAGCCAGCGGAGTCGGTAGCTTCCTGTTGCCGCACCGTTCGCCCGGTTCTCGGGGTTCGCGGCGGATAGGGGCTGACCACTGTTATCCACTACTTGAAGCGGTGCACTAAGCGACACCCACTGACCGGGGATCAGTGGGCTATTAATGGCAACGGTCCCTGTCCCATAGGTCGTGCTGCCATCACTGGACTGGAACTGGTAAAGCAGGGTCGCGGAGCCGAGCGGGAGCGGCTGCGTCCCGGTCCAGCGAACGCGGACCTTGGTGGCATAGGTCCCACCAGATTGGAGCAGCCGTGTCGTCGTTGTGGAATCGAACTGCACGGACTCGGCGACCTCGGGAGTGATCGTGATCGGAATCGTCAGTGGTGTGTCGCCGTCGTCCGCAAAGTACGCGGCGGTCCTTCCCTCCTCGCTCTGGGTCGCCATGTCAATCTCGACCGTGTAATCGCCCGGCGGCAGTGCGTCCAATCTGCCGTCTGGGGTCAGGCGGACTGCCCCCAGTCCCAGCGAAAGCCGGGTGGTTTGGGTGGGCAGCAGAGGGGCGGGTAAAGGAATACGGATCGGGCTTTCCGCGACAATCTTACCGTTCTGCTTCCAGCGGTAAGCAAGGACTACGCCATCGCGTGGTCGGAGAACTGTCGTGCCCGAATTCTGAACCGTCACGTCTGTCTGCACGATGTCACCGGGGCGCATCCGGCGCGGAGCATCGTGGTTCAGCCAGCGCAGATCCAGTTTCCGCAGGCCACCCAACTGAACCGTGTAAATCCGCGTTTCGTCCTGGTAGCGGGCACCGTACTGCCGGGAGGGCGCGACCTCCGTTCCCCGAGTGTAGTCGTTCCAGGAGTCCAGGATGGTCCAGGTGGGCTGAGCGGCGATGGCCGCCTCCCATGCAGCCCGGTACGTTGCGCCCTCTTTCCGGGAAACCAGCGGTGCCCCCGCTTTGTCGTAACCGGGCTGAACCACGAAGGTCTTGATCGCCCCGGTACCCGGTCCGCTGGTGCCGGTCGGGAAGACGGCGGCGAGGCTTCCGGCGGCACCCGGCGCGCTGAAATGCGCCCCGCCTGCAAACAGCAGGGTCGCGCCAAATGCTTGTGCCCCGAACTCACCAGCGAAGCGGCTCCGAAGGTCATCTTCCCAGGTGGTGTTCTCCAAGCCGGTGAAGGCGGCCCCATCGGAGAGGAAGATGGGATAGGCCGCCGTGGCCGCTCCCGGTACGGGTGGTGCGAAGGTAACGCGAGCGCGCAGGTCCGGCGTCACGATCAGCATCCAGCGGCGGATCGCGTTGTAGAGCGCCAGGCGGCCTTCCGGCTGCGAAAGGTCCATTTTCGCGCCCTCTTTCACCAGGGCATTCGTGTCAATATAGAGCGCAAGCTGCGGAGCCGGAACCCGCTCGCTGACGATTTCTCGGAGAGCGGAAACCAGCACCAGAAGCGCCTTCTCATCACTGGCGTCGTTTGGGCCGTTCGGGCCACCGATCTCGGTAAGTGCAACATCAATGCCGCTGCGACGCATTTCCACGAGCTGCGCACGGTGCCACCCCACTCGGTCTGCGGTAAACCACGGCCCCGCACCAGTCGCCGGTTCATCACGAAGCAGAAAGCGACCTGCCTCCGAAAGGACGCCCCGCTGCGGAAGGGGCTTTCTTCGGTCCCCCTGGTAGGCGAGACTGTAGCGTGCCAATACCAGACGCTCCAATCCGGTGAGACCACCAGCGAGCGGCAGAGCGGGCGCGGCAGCATCGCGCGCGGCCTCCTGACGTGCCAGGATCGCATTCGCAGCATTTTGTGATGGGGTCGGCGTCTGTCCGACCGCGACGTCTTGCCGGGCGGAGGCATCCCCCGCGGCGGTGAAGGCGAACCGGCTGGCGGCTGGCCATTCGCCAGCCCGGTATACGCCGTCAATCAGCGGTGGGAGCGGGGTCGGCAGTTTGTTGTTGACCCGTGGCGCGACAAGGACCCCCTCGCCCAGCGCATCCCCGCCGCCGGAACCATCCGGGTTTACAAAAACGAGCCGGGTCCACTTCGACGGGTTCGCTAAATCGCCCTCGTTTCTGACGCCGGGTGAAAAAGCGGTGAACGATGGCTTGCCCTCGCGTGCCCGGCTGACGATGTTGATTCCGACGACGGTACCAGCCTTGAGCGTTTTACCGTCCAGGCCAAGGGCCTGGAGAGGAACCGCCATCTCGACGGTGTGACCGTTATCGCGGTCATCCCGCCGGTTTAGCGTCCCCTGAACCGTTACTGCATACTTGATCGTGAACAGCGGGCGCAGTACGAACGTCTTCTTCGCTGGATCGCCCTGGATAAATGTGAAGCCACCCGCCGCTGAAACCAGCATCGCGTTCGTGTTGGCGTTGGGCGTGTCCGTCTTCTGGTCGCCGACCTGGAGGTAAACCGCGACGCTATCGTCCTCCTGGGGCTTGGAAAGCGGGGCAGTGTTGGTGCCGATCACATCGCCATCGCTGGTCTGGAGCGCGAGATAAAGGTAGTCTTCGTCCCAGGTAACGCGTCCGCTGACCTCGTTTCGGACGGCAGGAGCGGAAGTCGCCGGTGCCGGGGGAGGCTGAAGCGGGGCCGTCACCGCAGCCCGTGCAGCAATCGTTCCAAAAAGGGAAGCGGTCAAAACTCCGCTGATTCCGTAAACCATGCGCGCGGCGACAAACCGCCGCGCGCAGTGCGAAAATCGCATTCGATAAAGATTCCTCAAGGGGATGGCTTCGCGGGTCGTGACCGCGAGCAGTGGTGTCCGATACCGTGGCGGCGGGGCAAAAGCGCAAGAACGCTCGTCTTTGAGAGTCGCCCTCAACTCTCCTCTCCCCGCCACGTCTATCTCAGACATTCGGCGAATGCGTAAGTTCCGCGCGATCTCGCTCGCCTACTGATCCTCGTGGTGGCGACGCTCACATTTCGCGGCGGCCTTCGTAGGCTTGAATCAGTGTCGCTTGATCGGCATAATCGAGATCGCCGCCGACCGGGACGCCGTGCGCGATCCGTGTGACGCGCACGCCGAGTGGCTTGAGGAGTCGTGCCAGATAAAGCGCGGTAGCATCACCCTCCACGTTGGGATTGGTCGCGATGACTGTCTCTTTAATCTCCGCTTCCTGTGTCTGGAGCCGCGCTAGAAGCTCGCGGATCTTCAGCTGATCGGGTCCGATCCCCTCCATGGGGGCCAGCACTCCGCCGAGAACATGATACTTCCCGCGAAATTCGCCCGTCTTCTCGATCGCGATCAAATCGCGCGGGTCAGCGACAACGCAGATCGTCTCGTCGCTGCGGCGGGTGTCCCGGCAAATATCGCAGACCTCCTGGTCGGTGAAGTTGTAGCAAACGCGGCAGTAGCCGATCCGCAGTTTCACCTCGACAATCGCATCCGCCAGCGATTTCGCCTCCTCCTCGGAGAGGCGGAGGATATAAAACGCGAGCCGCTGTGCGGACTTTGGCCCGATGCCGGGCAGTTTTTCAAACTCGCCAACCAGCCGGGCGAGCGGCTTTGCATACTGTGCCATAATCTCCTGCGGTTGCCGCGGCGGTTAAAAGAGTCCGCCGGGCAGGCCGGGAATGTTCGCGGGCATCAGCTTCTTCTGCTCCTCAGTGCGGAGTGTGTCCGCCTTTTCTAGGGCTTCGCGCACCGCTGTGACGATCAAATCCTGTAGCATCTCGACATCGCTCGGGTCCACGGCCTCGGGTGCGATCGTCAGCTCTAGAAGCTGCCCATGCCCGTTCACGACTGCCTTCACGACTCCGCCCGCGGACCCATCAAGATGCATACCATCCAGGCGCTCCTGCATCTTCTCCGCGTCTTCCATCATCTGCTTCTGAAGCTTCATCAGCTTTCCAATGTCGGGAATCCCGCCGCCACCTCCACCACCCTTAAATGGGTTTGCCATCAGTTTCTCTTCCTTTCGACTTCCATGAAACGGAAAATACGGAACGCTACTCTTCGACGATCTCGCCGCCAAATATCTGAAGGGTTTCCTGTACCAGCGGGTTCTCCAGCGCGACGGCTCGGCGCGCCGCCGCTGTGGTGTCTGGTCCACCCCCATAGCCCTCTCCACTGCTGCTCGCGGCGCTATGGGCGGGATAGGCGCTGCCTTGGTAGGCCGGGCTGCTGTCTGCCGCCGCGCTGGCGTTGCGCGCGACCCGGAAATCGTCCGAGGGTGGGGAGGATGCCTCGCGAACGGCCTTTGAATCAGGAAGCGGCAACAGTGGCGCATAGGGGGAGGTCGTCTGAACGGGTGCTGCCCAGCCACCCCCGTTGCCGCGAACGCCGCCGAAACCGTCGCTGGCGGGCGGCGCGGCAATCTCTGGCAGGGCATCGAGTGCCAGAAGCTGCGCCATCGGGTCCCGCTTGAGCGCTTTTTTCTCTCCCCGAACGCGA
>JACMJB010000408.1 GCA_014380815.1 Armatimonadota bacterium | reverse complement strand
TCTGGAAAGCCTGCTGAGCGCGACGCACCTCCTGGACTGGACCGGCGATGCTGTCGCCGCTAGCCGCGCCGCGTACCTTGCCAAGACAGACCTTGCGACCGAGATCGTGATGGAGCTTCCCGCCCTTCAGGGTGTCATGGGCCGCGAATTTGCCCGCATCGACGGTGAATCCGCCGCCGTTTCCGAGGCGCTTCTGGAGCAGTACCTGCCACGAACCGCAGGCGATGCCCTGCCGCAGACACCCGTCGGGACGGCGCTTTCCCTCGCGGATCGCGTGGATACGCTGGTCGGCTACATGCGTTTTGTCGGTGCGGAGCCGAAGGGGTCGTCGGACCCGTTCGGTCTGAAGCGTGCGGCAGGCGCTATCGTGGACCTGCTGGCCCGCGACCGCAATCTGCCCGCCCTCTCCGTCCTGCTCGAAGCCGCGACGAACGCTTATCTCGCGCAGGGCTTAACTCCCGCGCCCAAAGAGGGCAATCTGCTGGCGCTGGTCGAAGTGCGTCTTCGGGGCGTTCTGGAGGAACTGGGCGCGCGGTACGACCTCGTGGATGCCCTGCTGGCGTCGCCGTGGGACAACATCGCCTCCGTTGTCGCCCGAGCCGAAGTTCTCTCCACCGAGATCTTTACCGAGAACGGTCTCGCGACCGTTGCCGCCGCGACTCGTGTCCGTAATATCCTGCGCAGTGTCAAAGAGCCGATTGCCGCCGATCTGCCCGATGTCGAGACGCTGACAACGACCGAGGAGAAGACCCTGCGCACGTTCCTCGATACGGTCATTCCGGAAGTCGAGGACGAACTGCGCGAAGGCGACTATGTGGATGCGTTCGCGACTCTCGCCGCGCTTTCCGAACCGATAAACCGCTTCTTCGACGGTGTCCTCGTGATGGCGGAAGACCCCGGCGTCCGGCAGGCGCGTCTGAGCCTACTTGCCGCTGTCGACCGTTTGTATCTCCCGCTCGCCGACTTCTCAAAGCTGATCGATGCCCGTATGGATGCCCGTCTTGCCGACCTGGAGTGGGACGAGATCACGGAATGAGCCAGGGTCTCTTCCTCACCTTCGAGGGGCCGGACGGGGGCGGGAAGACCACGCAGATTACCCGCCTTGCCGAGCGTCTGACCGTCCAGGGGTACACGGTGACACGGACCCGTGAGCCGGGCGGTGACCTCGTCGGGGAGAAGGTGCGGGATCTGTTGCTGCACGGCGCTGTCTCCCCCGAGGCGGAACTGCTGCTTTTTGCCGCCGCGCGGGCGCAGAATGTCGAAGCGGTCGTGCGTCCCGCCTTGGAGGCGGGGCATGTCGTGCTTTGCGACCGGTTCACCGATTCGACCATCGCCTACCAGGGGTACGGGCGCGGCCTGCCGCTGGATCTGATCGCGCGCCTGAACGCGTTCGCGACACGCGGGCTGATGCCGGACAAAACCTTTCTGCTGGATCTGCCGCCCGCGACGGGCTTATCGCGGCAGCGGGCAAGCGAGCAGGACCGCCTGGACCGGGAAACCCTCGATTTTCACCAGCGGGTCCGCAGCGGTTTTCTGGAAACGGTGAAAGCGGACCCGGACCGGATCGCGGTTCTGGATGCCTCGCGGCCTGCCCTTGACATCGCGGACCGCCTCTGGGCAATTCTCGAACCGCTGCTTCCCCCGCTGACGACGGTGTCATGACACCGCGCCGCCTGCCTTCCGGCCCCACGACACTGGTTCTCGGGCTACTGCTGGTCCTGGTCCTCGTTCTCGCCGCCTCGCTCGGCGAGGTTCCTCTCGCACCCACCGCCGTGGGGCGTGCCATTCTCCATCAAATCTTTTCGTTTGTCCCCGCCGCCGATGATCTGACCACCGGGATTATCTGGGATCTGCGTCTGCCGCGCGTTTTGCTGGCGGCTCTGGTCGGGGCGACACTCTCCATTGCGGGTGTTTCGCTGCAGGGACTGCTCGGAAATCCGCTCGCCGACCCATACACCATCGGGGTCTCGTCGGGGGCATCGGTCGGCGCGGGCGCGGCGATTTTGCTCGGTCTGGGCGCTGCCTGGGGCGGGCTGGCGCTCCCGCTGATGGCGTTCGCCGCAGCCCTTCTCACCATGTTGCTGGTGTTCTCCCTCGCGCGTGTCGGAGGGAGGCTGCACACGGCAAGCTTCCTGCTGGCGGGGATCATCGCCGGGTCGTTCCTCTGGGCCGTGATGACTCTCCTGCTGTCACTCGCGCAGCAGGAGCAGCGGACGATCCTGAACTGGCTGATGGGACGCTTCACGGATGCCGACTGGTCCAAGGTCGCTCTGCTCGCACCGCTGACCCTTGCCGGGACCGTACTTTTTGCTGTTTGCGGGCGCGGCCTGGATGCCTTCTCCTTCGGGGAGGATACGGCCCGCTCTGTCGGGGTCGAGGTCGAGCGCTTCAAGGCGGGAATTCTGGCTCTGGCGGCGCTCCTGACGGCGGTTTCAGTATCGGTTTCGGGTATCATCGGGTTTGTGGGACTGGTGGTTCCGCACCTGGCGCGGGGCATGGTCGGCCCGCCGCACCGCACACTCGTCCCGGTCGCCGCGCTTCTGGGCGCGATACTCACCGTTTTCGCGGACCTGCTTGCCCGCCTGATACTGAAGGGGCAGGAGATCCCGGTCGGCGTCGTGACCGCGCTGATCGGCGCGCCGTTTTTCTGTCTGCTGCTGCGCCGCCAGATGGGGCGATGATTTAGGAGAACTGTTCCGATGCCTAAAATCGAGAAAGTGACGATTCATTATAGCGAGAAGCGGACCGCTGCCTATCAGTCCGTCGAGCACGGGCTGTCGCTTGAGGTCACGCTTAACGAAGGGGAGTCCCCCAAGTCTGTCACCGACAAATACACCCCGATTCTCCGGGACATGGTGACAGCCATCACTCAGGAGGAGATCGAGCTGCTTGCCGCCGAGTCGCTGGAAACCAAGCGGTGAAAGCCCCTCGCTTTACAGATTTTTACGCGGTGCCGCCTTTGTCATTATCCAGACCCGGCAGGTGACCGATCTGCCAGCCCGCGTTGTTCAGGAAGTCTGCGACTGCGGTTCCCGGCGGGACCAGCTCGTCAAGGGCATCCAGAAGGATTTGCGGAAGCTCCGTAGTCGCGGCGGGCAGCAGGTCCTGAAACTGCTCCATAGTACGTGGGCCGATGATGGGCGCGGTCACCAGAGCCTGCTGTCGCACCCAGGCGACGGCTGCGACTGCGGGCGAAAGCCCGTGCTCCCGTGCCAGGTCCGCGAAGACAAGGGAGACGTCCCCCGCGCTCCGGTTGATACGCTGCCGCCACATGGCGTTGCGCTCCATACGTGCGCCTTTGGGAAGGTTCTCGGGCGACACCTGCCCGTACTTCCCGGTAAGCTGACCGCCCGCCAGCGGCGACCAGGCGATCAGTCCCCAGCCTGCCTGCGCCAAAAATCCCGCCCGGTCATTCTCGATGCGCCGGTCCAGCAGGTTATACGGCGCCTGTTCGCAGACAGGCGCGACCCAGTGGTTCGATTTTGCCCGCCACTCGGCATCCGCCATCTGCCAGCTTGCAAACGTGCTGGTCCCGTAGTAGCGGATCTTACCCTCGCGGACCATGGTATCGAGGGTCTCCAGGGTTTCGTCGAGTGGTACAGTCGGGTCGTAGCGATGCATCTGGTAGAGGTCGATATAGTCGGTCTGTAGACGCCGCAGGCTCGCTTCGACCGCGTGCCGGATATGACGCCGCGAAAGCCCACGGTCATTGGGTCCCGGTCCCATCGCGCCGTTGACCTTTGTCGCCAGCACGATGTCGTCACGGAAACCGAACTTCGCGAACGCCTTGCCCAGAATCTCTTCACTCCGTCCGGCCCCGTAGACATTGGCGGTGTCCCAGAAGGTGACCCCCGTTTCGCGCGCCTGGCGCAGAATCTCCATCGAGTCCTCCTCGCTGGTGGATTCGCCAAAGTTCATACAGCCGAGGCAAAGGACACTCACCTTCAGGCCGGACCGGCCAAGCGGCACACTGGGAACGGTTGTCACGATTTAATTCCTCCCGGATCGACGCGTTATTTGCGGTGAGCGTGGGTCCGCAGGCCCACCATAATACAGGGTCCGCCATGGACGGTCGTAATTCCTGCCGCTTCCGCCTTGGCGACCACAGCGGCGGATTCCGCTCCGGGCTGCATCCACAGGTTTTTGACACCGGCGGCGATCAGATCGTCCACCAGCCTCTCAGTGAGCGCGGGAGGAATCACGGCGACAACCACGTCCGGCACTTCGGGCAGGGCGGCGACCGAGGGGTAGCAGGTGTCACCGTCGATGGTGGCGGCGCGTGGGTTGATCGGATAGGCGGTCTTTCCGAACCGTTTCAGGTCCGCATAGACCTTGTACCCGTACTTTTCCGGATTGGTCGATGCCCCGGCGACCGCGAACGTTTGGGCCGCCAGCATCGCGTCAATTGCCTCGTTCATGTTCGTTTTCGTTCTCCTCTACCGGAAACGACAAACCCCGGCGGAAACGGTTCCGTCGGGGTTTGTTTGAGGGCTTTAGCTTACCTAGTAACGGTAGGTATCTGCCTTGTACGGCCCCTCTTGGGTGACGCCGATATAGGCGGCCTGATCCGGGGTCAGTTCGGTGAGCATCGCGCCGAGCTTCGAGAGCTGGAGACGGGCGACCTTTTCGTCCAGGTGCTTGGGCAGGACATAGACCTGACCGACCTCGTACTTGTCGGGGTTCTGCCAGATCTCCATCTGCGCCAGAACCTGATTGGCAAACGACGAACTCATGACATATGAGGGGTGACCGGTTCCGCAGCCAAGGTTGACCAGGCGACCCTTTGCCAGCAGGATGATCCGCTTGCCGTCGGGGAAGATGATGTGGTCCACC
>JACMJB010000407.1 GCA_014380815.1 Armatimonadota bacterium | reverse complement strand
CCGGTGACGCCGGGGCGCATCTGTTCGACATCGCGCCCATAGGCGACCGGCACCCAGGGGGCATCATTCACGGCGATCGCGTTCGCCTTCGCGTAGAGCGACGCGCGCTTCTCGGGGTCGCTTTCGGCATCGCCGCGCCGAACGAGTACATCGAAGGCGGGATTGTTGTAACCGGTCGCATTTTCGGTCGCATCGGAGCGCAGGAGCAGAGAAAGGAAATCCTGCGGGTCCACGTAATCGGCGTACCAGGCAGTATAGAACAGATCGAACTCCCGGTTGTGATAGGCCCGAAGCGCGGTGGCGTGTTCTGCTTCCTTTAGTTGGACCGGAAAGCCGACCGCGATCAGCTGCTCGCGCATCACTTCGGCGGGTTTGACGAAGTCCGGCTGCTTTTCCACCAGCGTCAGGCGAAGCGGGGGCAGCCCCCTGCCCCCGGGGTAACCCGCCGCCGCGAGCAAGGCTTTTGCTTTTTCGGGGTCATAGGTAAGCCCCTTGAACCGCTTGTCATAGCCCGCGATTCCCGGCGGCAGAATCCCCTCGGCTTTCAAAAACACCCCTCGCGTCACCTCTTTAACGATGCTGTCTTTGTTGATGGCGTGTGCGACCGCCTGCCGGACTCGCTTGTCTTTGAAGGGGGGATACTGAACGCAGTTGACTGCCAGGTACCAGGTCGCGGCGCGATCATAAAGATGGATCTGGCCTGCCTGCGCGGGGTCTGATTTCGCGGCGTCGTAGTCGGATTTTTCAAGAATCATCAGGTCGAGCTGACCGGTATCGTATTTATTGCGAACCGTTTTGGCATCCAGCACGATGGGGCGCTCGATCCGCGACAGTTTTGGTTTCCCGGCCCAGTAGTTAGGATTAGCATCGAGAATCAGCTTGCTGGCACGAGTGTAGCTCGCCAGGCGGAAGGGACCCGTGCCTGCCTCTCCCGCATTCGTGCCGTCAATCGTCCTCGCCCCCGCGGGCGTGTTCGGCCCCTTCGCGACCGCCTCTTTTGAGACGATAAAGCCGGTGGGGTAGGTGAGCTTGCCCAGAAAGTAGGCGCGCGGCGCGAGCAGCGTGATCCGCACAGTTTTGGGATCTACGACCGTGACCCCAGCGAGGTCCGGAGTCTCGCCGTCGGCGACCTCTTTCGCGCCCAGGATGTCATCGAGATAACTCATTGCCGTGGGCGATGCCAGCTTTGGGTCCAGCGCGCGCGTCAGAGAATACTTCACATCCTCGGAGGTGACGGCCTTGCCACCGGGAAAGGTAACGTTTTCGCGCAGGGTAAAGGTATAGGTCCTGCCATCCGCGCTGAGCGCGGGAAGGGCCGCTGCGACTTTCGGAACGATCTGGTTTTTCTCGTCCCAGCCAACCAGCCCCTCGTACAGGTTCTGCACCATCTCCGCGGTGAAGGTGTCTTGAATCAGCGCGGGGTCCAGGGTATTGGGTTCCACCGGAAGGGCCTGGCGAAGCACACCCGGCACGGCACCGCGGCCGCCCGCCACACCCGGTGCCGTGCGGCTCCCGTCGTTGCCGCAGCCGGTGAGCACCATCAGCGCCGGTAGAGCCGACAAAACCGCGACCCCGAGGAGCAGTCCTTTCATCGGCTAGTTGACCGTGGTAGTGGTATGGGGAAGATGGCCCATTAGCCCGTCCCGAACGCCCTGAACACTTGGACGCATCAGTTCCAGGTCCACCTGGTAGTAGATCGGGATCCAGGGGGCATCCTCCACGACCAGTTTTTCCGCCTGCTGGTACAGTGCAAGCCGCTTCTTCTGATCGGTTTCGCGGTCCGCCTGCTCGCAGAGCGCATCCACCTGCTTGTTCGAATAGCCGGTGTGGTTCTCAGTCCCGGTGGTCGTCAGCAAAAGCGAGAGGAAGTCCTGTGGGTCGAGGTAGTCCGCGGACCAGCGCATATGGAACAGGTCCGTCTTGTTGTTATTATTCAGGTTCAGGTAGGACCCCCATTCCATCGCGTTCAGCGTGACGGGAATGCCGACCTTTGCAAGCTGCTCCTGAAGCACCTCGGCGGTATGCACCACATCGGACTGCTTCTGACGAAAGGTGATCTGAAGCGGGGGCAGTCCCTTTCCCCCGGGGTAACCCGCCGCCGCGAGCAAGGTCTTCGCTTTCTCGGGGTCGTAGGGAAGCCCTTTGAACTCCTTGCTGTAGCCGGGGATACCATCTGGAAGGATGCCCTCCGCTTTCTGCGGAACCGCCAGAAGAACGCTCTTGACAATCGCGTCCTTATCCACCGCGTGGGCAAATGCCTGCCGGACCCGCTTATCCGCGAAGGGTTTGTAGTAGGTCTGATTCAGCCCGACATACCAGGTCGCAGCGCGTTTCCACTTTTTGATCTGATCCTGCAGGGCGGGGTTGCTTCGATCCTTCTCAAAATCGCCCTTTTGCAGAACAATGTAATCCAGGCGGCCGGAGTCGTACAGGTTCCGCTGGGTCTGAACATCCAGGATGATGGGCCGTTCGATGCCTTCCAGCTTCGGCTTGCCATTCCAGTAGTCGGCGTTGGCCGAAAGGGTGATTTTGCTGCCGCGCACATAGGAGGCGAGCCGAAACGGGCCGCAGCCGACGCTCCCGGCATTGGAGGCATCAATGGTGTGGATACCCCCCGCGTTGGTCGGTCCCTTTTCCACCTCTTTGCGGGAAAGGACATACGCGGTCGGATAAGTGAGCTTGCCCAGAAAATAGCCGCGCGGCGCGGCTAGTGTGATCTGCACCGTCCGGGGATCCAGCGCCTTTACTCCGGCAAGGTCCTGCGTTTTCCCATCCGCGACATCCCTGGCACCGACGATGTCATCGAGATAATTCAGGGCGACCGGCGATGCAGTCCGCTTGTCCAGCGATCGGGTGATCGAATACTTGACATCCTCGGCGGTGACTGGATCTCCGCTGAAAAACTTCGCGTTGTCACGGATCGTGAAGGTGTAGGTCTTGCCGTCGGCGCTGATTTTGGGCAGATCTTCCGCGATCAGGGGGACGACCTCGTTTTTGTCGTTCCAGCCCACCAGCCCCTCGTACAGATTTTGAAGAAGGTCAATGGTCGGACCATCCTGAACAACGGCGGGGTCCAGGGTGGTCGGTTCTGTCTCGATCGGGTAGCGCAGGATACCGCCGGATGCCCCCGTTCCTTTCGCCGTCTGCACTCCGCCCCCTTTGCCGCCCGGATCGCCGCATCCCGTGGCGATCAGGGACGCGAAGCCCGCAGCGAGCAGAAGCGAGGCAACGGCGCGAGTACGCGACAGAAATGGGTGGAAACGAGGCAAATCGGGGTCTCCTCTGCGGGAAATTCAGGACCGGTGGGAACGAACGGATTATAGCATGAGGAGTCCAGGCGGGCAAACACCATTCTTGACACCTGGTCGGCAACAACCGTATACTTTCGGATAGAGGACCTCCCCAAAATGGCCGGTGTTTCCCTTCATAACCTTCGCAAGACCTTCGTTGACCCCCAGTCCCGCAAAGAAGTAACGGCGGTCAACGATCTGAACCTGGACATTCGAGACGGTGAGTTCCTGGTGCTGGTCGGGCCGTCTGGCTGTGGCAAAACCACGGCGCTTCGGATGATCGCCGGCCTGGAGGAGATCACGAGCGGTGAGATTCGCATCGGCGACCGTGTCGTCAACGATGTGCCGCCCCGCGACCGCAACATCGCGATGGTCTTCCAGAACTATGCACTTTATCCGCATATGAGTGTCTATGAGAACATGGCGTTTGGCCTCAAGCTGCGGATGCTCCCCGGCCTTGCCTGGCAGCTGACCCATGGCGCGGAAGCAAAACAGATCAAGGCTGATATTGATTCGCGCATCCGCGGTGTCGCGGAGACACTGGGGATTGACCACCTGCTGGACCGGAAGCCCAAAGCGCTTTCCGGCGGTCAGCGACAGCGAGTTGCGCTGGGACGCGCGATCGTCCGCGAGCCGCAGGTCTTCCTGATGGACGAGCCGCTCTCCAACCTGGATGCCAAACTGCGCGAACAGACCCGAGCCGACCTGATTAAGCTGCACCGACGCCTGGGGGTGACGACGATCTATGTGACCCACGACCAGATCGAGGCGATGACCATGGGTCAGCGGATCGTGGTGATGAAGGACGGCGTTCTGCAACAGTGCGATACCCCGGATGTGCTGTACCATCACCCCGCCAACATGTTTGTCGCAGGCTTCCTGGGAATGCCCTCCATGAACTTCGTCCGCTCCGCGAAGGTCGTGAAGAACGGCGCGAAGCCGCTGCTGGAGATGGAGCACTTCCGTCTGCACCTGCCCGAAGACCGCACGGAGGCGCTTGCTGCCCATATCGGCAAAGAGGTGATCGTCGGGATCCGGCCTGAGGACATCTACGACCGGGGGAACGCCCCGGCCCGTGTCGCTTCTCAGGAAAACGCGGCCCGTCTCAAGGTCGAGGTCATCGAGCCGCTGGGCAGCGAATCCACGCTTTACCTGACGGCTGGGACCCAGACGCTGATTGCTCGCATTGATGCCGAGACCGCAGCGAAGGAGGAGGCTCTCCTCGATGTCCTGATGGACGGTGAAAAGGCCCATGTCTTCGACCCGGACACCGAGCAGACTCTGGTTTGACGCGTGCCGGTTTCGGGTGCCCCTGTTCGATTTCCTGTCAAAAAACTATGTGGAGAAAACTGATGAAACGTTTGATGACACTGTTTGCGTTTTTGGTCCTGCTTGTCGCTGCTCCCGCCCAGGCGCAGTTCGACCTGATGGGGGGACAGTTCGACCTCGCAAGCATGCAGCGGATGCAGTTTGAACCGATCCGAATGCTGTCGCAGCCACCGGTCGAGAAAGAGCTGAAACTGGACAAGAGCCAGAAGGAAGCCGTTAAGAAACTCCTGAAGGAGAACGTCGAGGCTATCAAGGAAGAGGCGAAGGAGGGTCCGAATAGAGACCTGGAAAAGGTGACCGCCCGGCAGAACGAACTTAACGCCAGGGCCAAGGCACTTCTAAGGGAGGACCAGCGAAAACGGCTCGCCGAGATTCATGTACAAGCTCTCGGCGACGAGGCGGTCTTTGATCCGGAGATACAGGCGGGGCTTAGCCTGACCGCTCCGCAGAAGACAAGCCTCGCGGAGGTGAGCAAGCAAAACAGTATGGCAAGGTTGAATATGATGAAAGGCGTGAGCATCTTTAATACCGGCGGCATCAAGAAAAAGCAGGATGCGGCGGCTGCGGAAATGCGGGAAAAGACCGCCAAGATTCTGACCACCGAACAAAAGACGCGCCTCAAGACGATGGAAGGTGCGCCCTTCAAAGATCTCAAAAAGATCACCGGGCAGTGACGGATCGGCGCGGCGTTTCTTGACAGAAAACCCTGCCCGCGTTAAAATCTCGGACGCGCGGAGGCGTGTCGTCGGGCAGGGAGCTTTCGTTCCCGAATCTGCCGCCGCCGACACGCTTCCGCGGCCTCCTGTCCACACAAGGTACGCTGCGGACACAGGTTCTGTTTTCCCGGCAGCGCGGCCCGTTCACTTACCCCCTACCCTGGAGCCGCTGAGCCACTGTTGCAACCGATGTCCCCCGCAAGGGCCGGTAAGGATACCCCAAGACGCATGACTCCCAAGGAAGTGATCGAACTCGCCCGGACCAATGAGGCGCGGGTGGTTGATGTCAAGTTCTGTGATCTGTTTGGCGCCTGGCAGCACTTCTCGATTCCGGTGGAAAAGCTGGAAGAGGAGATGTTCACCGACGGGCTTGGGTTCGACGGCTCCTCCATCCGCGGTTTTCAGAAGATCAACGAGTCCGATATGCTGCTGATGCCGGACCCGGATACCGCCCTGATGGACCCGTTCACCGAGATTCCGACCCTCTCGATCCTGTGTGACATCGAGGACCCACTGACCCGGCAGCCGTACTCCCGTGACCCCCGTTACACCGCCAAGAAAGCGGAAAAGTACCTCCAGGACAGTGGCATCGCCGATGTGGCGTATTTCGGCGCGGAATCGGAGTTTTATCTGTTCAACGAGATCCGCTACGATTACCGTCCGAACATGTCCTACCATTTCATTGACTCGGACGAGGCCGCCTGGAACACGAACCGCGACGAAGCCCCAAACCTTGGCTACAAGATCCCCTATAAGGGCGGCTACTTCCCGGTCGCGCCACAGGACAAGTACCAGGACATCCGCACCGAGATGATGCTGACGATGATTGATTCGGGCATTGATGTCGAGGTGCAGCATCATGAGGTGGGAACGGCGGGTCAGACCGAGATTGACCTGAAGTTTCAGCCACTCCTGAAGCACGCCGACGATATGCTGATGTACAAGTACATCGTCAAGAACGTGGCGTATCAGAACGGTCTGACCGCGACCTTTATGCCCAAGCCGCTTTTCCAGGATAACGGATCGGGGATGCACACCCATGTTTCGTTCTGGAAGGACGGGCAGACGCTGATGTTCGACGAAAACGGCTATGCCAAGCTCTCTGAGCTGGCGATCCACTACATCGGCGGTATTTTGAAGCACGCTCCGGCGATTCTTGCGTTCGCCGCGCCGACCACCAACTCCTACCGGCGCCTGGTCCCCGGCTACGAAGCGCCAATCTACCTGGCCTATTCGGGCCGGAACCGCTCGGCGTGCTGCCGCATCCCCGCCTACAGCAAGACTCCCAAGGCGACCCGTGTTGAGTTCCGCGCACCGGACCCCTCCTCAAACCCGTATCTTGCTTTTTCGGCGATCCTGATGGCGGGCCTGGATGGGATCAAGAACAAGATCGTCCCGCCACCGCCCGCGGACTTCGATATCTATGAAGCCTCGCCCCTCGAACTGGAGGAGAAAGGGATCGCCCAGGCTCCGGGCAGCCTGGATGAGGCGATCAACGCCCTGGAGCAGGACCACCAGTTCCTGCTGGAGGGGGGAGTCTTCACCAAGGACCTGATCGAGACCTACATCGCCTACAAGCGCGAGAACGAGATTGATGCGATCCGGCTTCGCCCGCACCCGTATGAGTTCGCGATGTACTTTAATATCTAGTCCTGTTCCCCAGTCCCATTACCCGGTCTCGTTTGGAGCGCGGTGTTCTCGCTGTCGGCGGCACCGGCGATGGTGGAAACATCGCGCTCCGCACTTCTGGAAAGCCCAAAGCCGGGTGAGTGTAACGGGCGGATGATCGGGGGCCGCTGGCTGGCGGCTAAAGCTCCGCCATGGTTTCGCCCGTCCCTTGCGTATCCATTCCACCGATCAGGCGAAGCTGGGAGCGAATCCAGCGGTGATCCAGGGTCGAAAGAAGCTGGCGCACCGGCTCCAATTCCAGATATTCGCGCCGCACCGCAAGATCATAACGGGTCGTCTGCAGCGGAATGAACTCCAGCCCGAAGATCGCGGCCATACCGGATGTGGTCACCCCTGCGTCGGCGGCTCCGGTGGCGACGGCACGCGCCACAGCAGAGTGGCTGTGCACCTCATTTCCGAAGCCCGAAACCCGAGAGGTCGGAATGCCACTCCCGGCAAGAAACCCCTCCAGCAGGCGGCGTGCGCCGGAACCGGACTCGCGGTTGACGATCCTGCAGTCCTCCCGTTCCACCAGGTCCTCCGCGTGAAGAATCCCCCGGGGATTCCCCGGCGCGGTCACCAGACCCTCTTCCCAGACCCCAAGCTGAATCAGCACGACTCCCCCGCTCTCTGTGTCCCCTTTGAACGCGGCGCGAACGAAAGGGACATTGGATTCACCGGTCTGGCTGTCCTGGAGATGGGTCCCGGCGATATGGACTTCGCCCCGGAGCAGAGCGCCCAGCGCATCCCCGCTATTGGCTGGAAGTGAAAGCACCCGAAGACCAGGAAACCACTGCTCTGCCGAACGTGCCCACAGGGTCAGCGCCGGTGCGCAGCCAGCAACAGCGACCGTCTTCTCCAGGCGGTCCGTAGTGCCAAAGAGGCGCATCGTGAGCAGCGCATCCTTCCGTGGGTCACTTCCGGCCTCCAGGATCCCGTCCGCGGGCTGAAGCTGCTCTGTGAACGCCCGGTCGCCGATCAGGGGGTGGGCGATGTAGCGACTGCCAACCCGCGCGACAGCCACCCGTGTATCGTGAGGGGGAACGGGACGGCAGGCGGTAAGTCGCTCCGATGGCAGGACTGGCAGGGTCGGAGAATCATCCTTGAGCCAGAATAGATCCTCCACCCGGCAGTTCAGCGCGCGGGCCAGCCGCAGAGCCACCGCCGCCGAGGGGGAGTACTGTCCGGACTCCAGGCCACCGATCGTCTGACGGGTGACTCCCGCCCGGTTTGCCGCCTCTTGCTGACTCAGCCCAAGCCGGGTGCGGATCGCTCTTAGCTGATTCGAGACGGAAAGATCTTCTTTATTGTTCTGCAAGCACGTTTTACCTATTGACAAATCTACTTGCGGATGCCATGCTCTCTGTATGAACCGAACTACGCAGGAAGCCGCTATTGGCCGGGGGTTCACCCTGATTGAGCTGCTGGTCGTGATCGCGATTATCGCTTTGCTCGTCGCGATCTTGTTTCCCGTCTTCGCGCAGGCGCGGGAGAAGGGGCGGCAAACCGCCTGTGTCTCAAACCTCAGGCAGATCGGGATCGCGGTCGCGATGTACCGGCAGGACTTCGATGAGACAAACCCGTATCACCGTCTTTGTCCCGATACTCCCGCCGATGCGACCTGCATCAATGCCCCGGTCCCGGATGCATCCGCGATACCGCCGGTGCCGCCAAGCGGCCCCAATGAAATCTGGTGGGCACCCTACGACCCGCTGCAGTCGCCGGAGCCAAAAGACGCGCCGCTCCCCGACTCTGTTTACACCGGCGTGAGAGCCGGGATGCTATACGGCTACTTCAAGAACCTGGCGATCTTTCGCTGCCCGTCCTATGGGCAGGGGCAGGTCGGCTATGCGATGAGCTATATTACCACCGGTCCCAAGGGACGACCGGATGCGGAGGTGGTGAATCCCGGTGCCTATTTTTTCTGGGATCACGCGCGGACGCCAGGCTGTGCCGATACACGCGCCGGCGTTCATGTGACCGATGGCCCGTGGACGCCATTTCCTGCGAGTGCGGACACCCGGCGCACGCACTACCCGTTCCGGCATACCAGCGGCTTTCTGGGGCTGCGCTATGATGGGGGAGTGAGGTGGAGAAAGCCAGAAGGACTGGTGAATGCCGACTTTGATGCCACGAAAACGCCCTGATGCGTCGTGTCCCCCAAACGATGCCCCCGCCTGCCTCCGCCTCCGCGGCGCTGACCCTGGAAGTGTCAGGGGACGCCGAGCGCCCTGGGGCCTGGACCAACGCCCGGCTTGCCGCAGAGTTCGCAAAGGCGACGCAGACGATTCGTGTTCCCTTAAAGGGTGCGGAGGGGGTCTGTCGCTGCGCTCCCCTGCTGGCACTAATCCTGTGGGCGCGTCCACGACCGAGTTCAACAAGGCGTAAAAATCCGCTGCTCGCGTTTACCGTCGTGGTGGAGGGTCGGGACGGTTACGCCGCCGCGTTCAGTCTGGGAGAACTGCTGCCAGACTATGGAAATCGCGCGGTCTGGGTGGTGCTGGACCGCGATGGTAAGTCGCTGACCGAGACGGAAGCGCCTGTGCGGCTTTACGTGCCCGGCGAGGCAAGGCCGTCGCGGTCCGTCTTCGGCGTTCGACGGATTATTCTGACCGATGCGACTGGTCCCAGGATCACGCCCGGCGCGCGCTGATTGCGACCCATTCACCTTCGGTATCGGTCTGCAGCAGTGCGTAACCGGCGGCGACAAGCCCACGCTGCACGTCTCCCGCTCGGCTCTCGATGATGCCGGAAACGATCAGAACGCCCCCTGGCTCAGTCGCCACAAAAAGCGCGGAGGCCATCGCCAGAATAACATCCGCCAGAATATTCGCCACGACCACCTGAAAGGTCCCAGCGGGCGGCGCAGCGGCTTCCCGGACGGTGATACGATCCCCCGCGTGGTTGACGGCGACGTTTTCTCGCGCGATACGGACGGCGAGCGGATCAATGTCTGTCGCCTCGACCGCGGATGCTCCCAGAAGCGCCGCCCCGATCGCCAGGATACCGGAGCCGGTTCCAACATCCGCCACCGTGAAGCCCGGCAGGACCTGCTTCTCCAGTGCCCGCAGGCAGAGGCGTGTGGTCGCATGAAGCCCTGTCCCGAAGGCCATTCCGGGGTCAATTTCAATCACGAGATCACTGCTCGACGCGGGGAACGGTTCCCAGGTCGGCTTTACCACAAACCGGTCGCTGATGCGCTGCGGCTTGAAATACTGCTTCCACGCATCCGCCCAATCCTCTTCGGCGACAAACTTGAGGGTAATCTCCGGCACCGAATCGGGAAAGCAAAGAGCGAGCGCGCCGCGCAGGGAGAGCAGCGTGTTTTCCAAACGCTCGTCCACCGGCAGGTAACCGGTTACTGCGGACAAAGACGCCAGATAACCCTGGCAGCCCGCCGTTTCGGTCAGCAGTGCCCCGGTCGCCTCCTGGGCCTCGTCCCCTGTGGCGGCGACCGCGATCTCCGCCCAGCGATTACTCATCGTGGCCCAGAACGGCCTCTTTTACCCGCTCAAAGAACCCCTTCGGTTCGTGGGCGGCTTTTTCGCCCCGAAGAGCGGCAAGCTGGCGAAGAAGCTTTTTCTCTTCGTCATCGAGTTTGGTGGGGATCTCTACCTTGACCGCCACATTCAGGTCACCCCGCTGGGCACTGCCTCGAAGCACGTCCGGCATACCCTGACCACGCAGCCGGAAGATCGTCCCGGTCTGCGTCCCCTCCGGAACCGTGACCGCCCCGCTGTCGCCCCCCACGGTGGTGATGGTGATCTCATCTCCCAGCGCTGCCTGCGTGAAGCTGATCGGCACCTCGGTGAATAGATCACGCCCGCGGCGCTCGAAAAGGGGATGCGGCTTGACATGGAACTCGACATACAGATCGCCGGAGGGTCCACCAAGCAGACCTGCCTCCCCCTCGCCTTTCAGCGGCATCTGCATATCGTTGTCCACGCCCGCCGGGACGCTGATGGTCAGGTCGCGGGTCCGGCGGATGCGCCCCTGGCCCTGGCACTCTGGGCAGGGGGTCTTGACGACCTTGCCCCGCCCGTTACACCGGCTGCAGGGAGCCATCGTTTGAAAGGTGCCCAGGATCGTGTTCTGTGTGTGGCGCACCTGCCCCTGCCCGCCGCAGACCGTGCAGGTTTCAGGTGTCGTTCCCGGTGCCGCCCCGTTTCCTTTGCAGGTATCACAGGTTTCGACACGAGGAACGCGGATCTGCTTTTCCACCCCAGAGAAAGCCTCCTCGAGCGAGACCTCGAGGTTGTACTGCATATCCGCGCCGCGCTGCGGGCCGCCCCGCCCCCCGCGTCCGCCGCCCTGCGCACCGTTGAAGAAGATGTCGAAGATATCCCCGAAGCCGCCGGAGAATCCTGGTCCGCCGCCCGCGCCGGGAAATCCGCCCGGGGCTTCATGACCATAGCGATCGTACACCTGGCGCTTGCTGTCATCGGATAGGACCTCGTAGGCCGCCTGTACCTCTTTGAACCGATCTTCCGCCGACGGATCGTTCGGGTTGACATCCGGATGGTACTTGCGGGCCAGTTTGCGGTAGGCGGATTTTATCTCGTTGGGATCCGCCGTCCGCTCAATCTCCAGAACTTCGTAGAAGTCGCGTTTGGTCACCATAGCTTCCTTCGTGCGGTCGCCTCCAGCAGTTGAAATGAAACAAGGGCGGCCCTGCCCGAATCACGCTCAAGTCTCAGACCCGCATTTTGTATCCGCGGTCGTATACCGTGGGTCCTAGATCTCCGGCTCCTCGACATCTTCGTCGGCGAGCAGCAGAGGATTGTCTTCTTCCTCTTCCTCCTCCGCGACCTCTTCCTCGGTGTCGTCGTCGGCGGCATCGGAGTCATCGCCGGGCAGATCGCCGCCGAGGGCCGAAGTCGCCTTGGCGAGCGCGTCCAGGTTCTCCGGAAGCGCCAGCGGGTCAACTCCCTCAACGGAGAGATCACGACTGCCCACGACTGCTTCCTTGTCTGCCAGTGCTTCGCGGCCCGCCAGGGAGTTCGCATCGAAGGTATACTTGATTTCGCCTGCCGCGATCTCCTCGAGGGCGATGGTCAGCGGATTGACGCTGCTGGTGTGGATCCGGGCACGGCTCCCCTCCTTGATCTGCTTGGCGCGCTTGGCGGCAAGAATCACCAGGGCGTACTTGCTTTCGATGTTTTTGTCAATCTTATCGGCGGAGGGGTAAATCATTATTAGGTTCCTTCGGTTGATTCGAGCAGTCGCAGCAAGGGTTTGAGCCGGGGCAGGTTTGTCTGCCGCACCCGCTTCATAAAAATCTAGCGTGAATTTGTCACCGTTTCGGAGAAAGGCGAGAGGGCAACCGGGGCCGTGGAAGCGATGGGAGTGGCCGCGGGCGAGGCAGACCCGTCACGCTCGCGCTCCATCTCCAGAATGACCTTGACACCCTCGATATTGACGCCACGCTCCTTCATCCAGTACTGGACGCGCGCCAGCAGGGCGATATCGTGGTCGGAATAAAGACGGCGGTTCGATTCGGTCCGGACAGGAACGACGACGCCTTCCTGGTCAAGGACGCGCAGCACCCAACTGGGCAGTTTCGCCAAACGGGCCGCGACGCTGACGACATAGACGGGTTCGTGTTCCTGGTTTCGCATAACTGCCACTGCCCACACGGCTTAAGGCAACCTACATTATCCCGTGAGAAGGGGGACTTTGTCAAATCCGAAAGAGGGGAAGTTCCGAAAATTTCGGAACTATTTACCGGAAGATACCGAAGGCTGC
Organism: Armatimonadota bacterium; assembly: GCA_014380815.1. Lineage (GTDB taxonomy): Bacteria > Armatimonadota > Armatimonadia > Armatimonadales > Armatimonadaceae > JACMJB01. Next base: position 9,146 of record JACMJB010000407.1, on the reverse strand, counting down.
TTCCGCGCGGCGGTCGTCGAGGGTGCTGCGGTTCTGAAGACGCCCTGTTCAAAGAACGCCTGCACGTCTCCGAGACGATCGGTTCTTGGGCAGGCGGGCAAATCGGAGAGCATGCCGCGCCCATAGCTTTTGGTCCACAGCCGACTGTCGAGAATCGCGACCACGCCCCGGTCGTCGCCCGCGCGAAGCAGCCGTCCAAAGCCCTGTTTCAATCGGATCTGGGCCTGGGGAAGTGAGAGTGCCTTAAAGGCATCTCCCCCCCCGGCGCGGATCGCGGTCTCGCGGGCGCGCTGCAGGGGGGAGTCTGGGGGCGCAAACGGCAGCTTATCCATGATAACGCACGACAGGGCCGGGCCGGGCACGTCCACGCCTTCCCAGAACGAACTGGTACCCAGCAGCACCCCGTTCCCGGACTTGACAAACTCCTCCACCAGTCGGGCGTTGGGCATCTCACCCTGCACGAAAAGGGGATAGTCACTCCTGTCCAGAAGCCATTGATGGACCGCCTTCAGCATCCGGTGCGAAGTGAACAGCGCGAAGGTGCGCCCACTCGCCGCCTCGACCAGATTCAGCACCTCGCTCGCGATCCCGCTGGCAAAATCTTCCCCCTCACCCCGTGTCGGGGTCGGCAATGCACGCGGGACGTAGATCAGGCAGTTCTGCTCGTAGTCGAACGGTGACCCCTCGATCACCTCGATAGGTGGGTCCGTATCCGCCGACTCGCCCAGTCCCAGCCGCTGCTTCAGATATTCGAACTTACCGCTGGAAGCAAGGGTCGCCGACACAAAGACCGCACGGGGTGTCTCCGAGAACAGAGTCTCCTGCATCACGGTGTCCACGGCGAGCGGGGTTTTGACCAGGGTCGTGAATGCCTGCCCGGCGCGGTTACGGCGGGTATGAAACCAGCGAAAAGCGTTCGTGTCCTCGTCTGCCTCTTCCCGGGTGACCTGGCGCAGATCGGTCGAGATACGTGCGGCGGTCCGGGCAAGCCCTCCTGCACGCTCCCGGTCCGGGGCCGCCGTGGCGGAGTCCGCAAGGGCGGTCAGATCCTTTGTGACCGCATCCATAGAAGCGCAGAGATCATCGCGCCGCTCGAAAAACAGCTTCCGGTCTCCCTCGCTGTGCACCATCTCGTCCAGGAACGCCTCAGCGGCAGCGGTGTCCAAAAAGGGATCGAGAAGCACCTGATTCAGCGCCTCGACCGAAGCGAGAAGAGTTAGGTCCACCCCGGCGAGCCGCTTGGCACGCGCGACAAGCTGTGGCACCCGCCGGGAACCCCACTCCAGCCCGAAGGCGCGGGTTGCCATCTCCTCGATATGATGCGCTTCGTCGAACACCACGGCATCGTATTTAGGAAGAAGTGTCGGGCCGCCGGGACTCGTTCGCCGAAGGCGAAGATCCGCGAAGAACAGCGCGTGATTGACCACGAGCAAGCTGCATTCCTCGGCGGCTTTGCGGGCATTGAAGTAGAAGCACCGGTCGTAGAATCGGCACTCGCGCTGGCGGCAGGTGTCCTGGTTCGCGCAGATCTCGCTCCAGCCGGTGAAGGTGAAGTCCAGTTCGGAGGGATCGCCGCTATCCGTATCACCCGCCCAGCGCTGCACCTGCCGAAAGAGCGGGTCGTTCTGCAGCCACACATCCCCGGCAGCGATCTCCAGATCCTGGAGACAGAGGAAATTGGAGCGGCCTTTGAGTACGGCGGCGGTCACCTCACACTCGGGAAGGGCCGCCAGCAGGGCGGGAATATCGCGCTCCACAAGCTGCGCCTGAAGCGCCAGCGTATGGGTCGAAACTACCGCCCGACCGCCGTGCTTCGCGAGCCAGCGCACAAGGGGTACCAGATAGGCCAGAGTCTTGCCGACCCCCGTCCCTGCCTCGGCGAGGCAGGGACGCCCCTCGACCAGGGAAGCCTCCACGGCCTTCGCCAGGGCGATCTGCTGGGAGCGGGGGGTAAAGCTGGGGAGCAGCTTCGCAAGCGGGCCGTTCTTGCCGAGGGTATGTTCGAGGCGTGCCATAAGTGGGAGATAAGTGGAAAAACGGAAAAACGGAACACCTCTATTATAGGCTGTTTGCGGGCTGTTTGCTCTTTGCCCTGACCAAATACCTGATGCCTGCGTCAAATACCTGCCGCGGATTCATCAGGAGAAGAGCGAAAGCTGAGACTCGCGAGCGAGGGCCTGGCGCAGCAGTTTTGTCTGCGGCGTGGAAAGCGGATAGCGGCTGCCAAGCTCCTCCGCGGTCGCCCATGCTCTGGGGTTCGGTCCGGGGAGAAGCGCTTCGGGGTCCCCGTCCGTTGCCAGATCGCAGCGCACCCCGACCAGGGTGATTTTTCGCGTCGTGACACCGTGCTTTACCGTAGCCATGCTTTCGCCCGTGGCGCGAACCACGGCTCCCGCAGCCTCCCATGCGGCGCGTGCCGCCGCCCCAGAGACCGTCTCCTGTTCTGTTGCTGTGACCCTGGGTGTCTCCCAGAGTCCGCCCCAGAGACCGTCCTCCGGGCGCCGGATCAGCAAAACGCGCCCATCCCCATCGGGGTGGAAGATCAGCGCGGAGACATCTATCTGCCGCGTGAAGGCAGGTTTTGGGGCGAACTGTGGGAAGGAAGCGGGGGTGCCGGTGGCGGAGGCGGCGCAGATCTCGCGAACCGGACACTCCCCGCACCGTGGCTTAGGCTCGCAGATCAGTGCTCCAAGCTCCATCATGGCCTGGTTGAACTCGCGTGCCTGACCTGGGGGGATCAGTGACTGGGCCAGCGCCCAAAGCCGATTGCGGACGGACAGCGATTTCGGATCGCCCTCCAGTCCATAGACACGGCATAGGACGCGGATCACGTTGGCGTCTACAATCGCCGCATCCTGCCCAAAGGCGATAGAGCAGACCGCACCCGCCGTGTACTTCCCGATGCCGGGCAGCGCGAGAACCGACTCAAAATCTGTGGGAAAAATGCCCTCATGTCCCTCTGCGATCGCCTTCGCCGCCTTGTGCAGATTTCGGGCGCGGGCATAGTAGCCAAGCCCCTGCCACTGTGCCAGTACCGCATCGAGCGGCGCCTCGGCAAGATGAGCGACCGTCGGAAAACGCTCCATCCAGCGGGTCCAGTAGGGAATCACGGTCGCGACCTGTGTCTGCTGGAGCATCATCTCCGAAACCCAGATCGCATAAGGATCCCGAGTCTGACGCCAGGGCAGGTCTCGCTTTCCCCCTTCATACCAGGGCAGCAGCAGGGACGCGAACTGCTGGTCGCGCTGGCTGTCGGAGGCGCCGACTGACACCGGTAAGTGGATCACAGGAGCAGTATATTCCGGACGCTGAGTGACCGCAAAGAAGGGGCCACAAAGAGCGATACGTCCGCTTGAGGTAAAGTCGGCTCAGGCCATTGACAAAGGCGACAACCCGTCTTAAACTATCGGCAGCGATGCTCGCGGCTATCGGGCCGAACCATCGCGGCGATTGAGGACGACGCAGTTTCCATGAGAGCTTCCTACGATCTCGATGATCCCGGCCCTGGTGATCTTCTGCCCCGCGTAGCCTATCTTCCCGGATGGTGCCCGGAGTGCGGGCGCCGCCGGAGCGGCGACGCCCGGTGCGCGAACTGCGACCCCTGGTGGACATCTCCGATAATCCAGGCTGGCCTCCCCGTTTTGATCGGAATTTTTTTCGTGGTCACCAGCGCGTCGGCCTGGATGAGCGTGAAGCCGAAGCCCTCTGGCGTGGCAGCCTCTCGGGCTGCGGTTTCATCGCGCCCTGTCACGGTGCAGGTTCCCCCCGGTTACCAGCCGAGTACCGCCTCGGTGGCCCCCTCGGTGCGCCCGCCCGCGATGCCCGCTGCCAGGACGGGGGCGATGGACCTCGCAGTGCGCGCGCAGCGGGAGGGGGCCTACATCAACGCCGTCCTCCAGGCTCAGGACCGCGCCCGGCGAGCGTGGGAGGTTGCCGCGCGAAATCAATCTCTGGCGGCGCAGCTTCAGCAGCAGCGACGCCTGCTCGCGGCGCAGGAACAAGCACGCCGCTTCGCGACGCCGCTCCGGTTCAATCGAAGCGCGGTTCCGGTTATCCCTGCCGCTCCCATTGAACAGATAATCACGGAAGAGACAGTCATCGTTCCGTCCTGAATTTGCCGTCTGAGTAATTATGTCTTATCATCATCGAGTGAACCGAGGAATTTATGCCTTTCTTTGACGATGAACCTGCCCTGCAGGAAGAGCTGACAATCCCGTTCAGCGCCCTCTGTTTGAAGGTGCCTGGCACGAGCGGAGAAGAGCTGGTGGTGCACCGGGAAGGAAGCGACGATTTCGTTTTCCTGTTCGAGGCGCTCGACGATGCTTCGGATTATGCCCGCGCCGCGGAACAGGCACTCGGCTTTACGCCAGACATCGGGCGGGTCCGGGTTGCCGACCTTCATTTTCGCGTCGCGCGGTTCAAGCCTGCGGTCGGTGACCAGATAGACGTCTCCCTTCACGCTTAGTTTATTTGTTGTTTTAGATTGAAACGCCGCCACATCGGGTGAGGAAGGCCCGCCGCTGGCGGCGTTTTTGCGGAAAGTACTTCCTGATATGACGACACGACCCGTCAAACCTTTTGCGATCTACCACGAGCACCCGGACTGGTTTCGCCCTCTTTTCGCGGAATTAAAGTGGCGGGACATCCCCTTCACCCCCGTCAATGCCACCCGCTATGCCTATGACGCCTCGGCGATGGCCCCTGAATATTCCCTGTTCTTTAATCGCATGAGTCCCTCGGCTTACCTTCGGGGAGGCGCCAACGCAACCTTTTTCACCCGGAATGTGCTGGCGCATCAGGAACAATGCGGGGTTCGGGTCATCAACGGTACGGAAGCGTACACATATGAGCTTTCCAAGGCACTGCAAATGACCCTGTTGCAGTCGCTTGGGCTTGGGTTTCCCAGGACCCGCGTTATCAGTCACGGAGAGACCGCGCCCCTTGCCGCGGAAGGGCTGCGTTTCCCGATTGTGGTCAAGGCGAACGTGGGGGGAAGCGGCGCGGGGATTGTTCGTTATGACAGTATGGCGGAACTGGAAGCCGCTGCGGAGAACGGAACAATGGATCTCGGGGTGGATGGCACAGCCCTCGTTCAGGAGTTTGTCCCAAAGCGCGAGGGACGCATCACCCGTGTCGAGACCCTGGGCGGGAAATATCTTTACGCGATCAACGTCTACGCCGCCAGCGAGTCGTTTAACCTGTGCCCCGCGGATATTTGCCAGACGACGGAGGGGGTCTCCCTGGTTCGCGGGGCCTGCGCTCTCGATGCCCCGAAGTCCGGAATGACCGTGGAGGCGTACACACCACCCCCGTCCGTGATTCAGGCTATCGAGAGGATCGTTCAGGCGGCAGCAATAGATGTCGGTGGGATCGAGTACATGGTGGATGATCGGGATGGGTCTCTGGTCTATTACGACATCAACTGCCTGTCTAATTTTGTCGCCGACGCGGTAAATGTGATCGGGTTCGATCCGCACGTTCGTCTGGTGGACTTTCTCCAGGCGGAGGCGCGGCACTGATGCGATACGGCTACTGGCTCCCCATCTTCGGCGGCTGGCTCCGCAATGTCGAGGAGGAGCAGATGGCGGCGACCTGGGAATACGCCTCCAAAGTCGCCATCCGTGCCGAGCAGATCGGCTTTGACCTGACGCTGGTCGCGGAACTGAACCTGAACGACATCAAAGGCGTGGAGGCCCCCGCGCTCGACGCCTGGAGCACGGCAGCCGCGCTTGCCGCCGTCACGAAGACGCAGGAGATTATGGTCGCGGTCCGTCCCACGTTCCATAACCCCGCGCTGCTTGCCAAGCAGGCGGCGAACATTGATCGGATCGCTGGAGGAAGACTGTCCCTGAACGTGGTTTCGTCCTGGTGGGCGGACGAAGCGCGGAAGTACGGCGTTCAGTTCGAGCAGCACGACGACCGGTACGCCCGCACCGAGGAGTGGCTGGAGGTAGTGAACAGCCTGTGGCAGCGGGACCACGTGACCCACGAGGGCCACTACTACCGGATCGAAGACAACGTCCTGCAGCCTAAACCCGCTCCGACGCATCCGCGCCCGCTGCTCTATGCCGGGGGCGAGAGCGAAGCGGCGAAATCCCTGATCGCGCGGACCTGCGACGGCTATGTCATGCACGGTGACCCTCCCGCCAAGATCCGCGAGCGCATCGAGGACATGAGCGCCCGCCGGGAACGCCTTGGCTTGCCCTGGCTGCTCTATGGAGTCGCTGCCTACAGCATCGTGCGGGATTCCGAGCGCGAGGCCGAGGCCGAGCGAGCGCGGATCACGGATGTGCAGAGCAGCGCGGCGGGCTATGCTAACTACCAGCAGTGGTTGTCCGGGACGAAGCTGGAACAGCAAGTATCCCTCGAGGAGTACTCCGTTTCCAATCGCGGTCTGCGCTCCGGTCTGGTCGGAACGGCGGAGCAGGTGAAAGCCCAGATCGCGGAGTTTGAGGCCGTCGGCGTGGATTTTCTGCTGCTCCAGTGCAGCCCGCAATTGGAGGAGATGGAGCGGTTCGCGACCGCTATCCTGACGCCCGGCCGGACGCCAGGACCTCCCGATCCACTGACAGGAGAGCAAAAAAGAAACCGTGCTTAGCTAAGCACGGTTTCTCTCTTAAGTGGGATCCGTCTCGCGGATTACTTTCCGGCAGTTTTCCTGCGCCGACGATAGAGTCCGAGCGTGAGGAACCCGATCAGGCCCAGCACACCGGAAGCGGGTTCCGGAGCCGCCCCGCCCGGCACCTGCTGCGGATTCACCGCAAACACATACAGTTCACGATTCGCGAAGTCGGAGACCGCGAGCGTCTGCGAGGCCGAATCGAAGGCAAAGTCATACGCGGCATTTCCCAGCAGCGGCGCAAAGCCGCCCAGGGTAAGGGAGAGCTGATTCCCGCTGAGGTCGAAAGCCTTCACCACCGACGAGAAAGACTGTCCGTTGGCAGCGGAGACACGGTCGTTCACGATCAGAAAATTGCCGCCGTTCAGCGCATTCACGAAGGCGATGTTGTTGTTGTCAACCGCGGCGTTGACGGTCAGGTTGCCGAGAAAGGCCGAACTACCGCCAAAGTTGTTGTCCGCGGTCCGGATCGCGGACGCGATCCGGTTCGATTCGCGTGCATACAGGTCACCGGTCACCGGGTTGAAAGCGAGGTCCCGCCAGTTGCTGGTTCCCGCACTGGTCGTGACAATCGCCCCGGCATTCTGACCGTTGAGGTAAGCGCCGGTCGTCGAATTCAGAAGGTGTCGGCGTCCCGACCCGATAGAGAGATAGGAGACCCCCTGGTTTGTGCCGCCGCCATTGAAGCCCGGGTCAATGGCGACACCATCGCCGCGCCGTGTGGAATCGTTGCCGCCCGCCGCATTCCCGATTGCCCAGAGCGATGTGCCCGTGGCTGCGTCAAACGCGCGAACGGAGTTTGCATTGCCCGCGCCTGTATCAAGGGAGGCATACAGGGAGCTACCCTGAATGGCAAGGCTCGTTAAGCCCCGACTGTTTGGCGTGGTGTTGATCTGTCCAAACGCGGTTCCAAACGTGGTCGTGCCCGTCAAAACATTGCTAATCTGAACAATCGCCGTTGTGCCGACAGCGCCAGACTGATTGTAGCCGCCAAGCCAGGCGCTCGTGCCGTTCCAGGCGAGGGCGGATGGGTTGCTGCCGATAAAAGCCGCATTACCGGTCGTGAAGGTGGAGGTAAGGCTGACCGTCTTCAGAAGGCTGAGATTCACCTGAGCCTGTGCCGCGCTGGAAACCGTCAACGCGACGGCAGACAGGGCGGCAAACGATGCAAAGCGAGCAAGTCCTAAGTACAAATTTAAATCCCCCGGCCAAGTTGGCTGTCGTTCGAACAACAGTACACCCTCTTTTCGGGATAACCCGGTACAAAACCTACCCTGATTGAATCGAGTCCCGGAACTTTTCGAGGTTTATTTTCGTTTGGGGCGCTTCTGAGCAAAATTGACACGCTTCCTGGGCGCCCGTATACTCGGTTCATCCTGTTGTGTGGGAGTCTCTGAATCTTTTATGCATGAACATGACGAGTCCGCCGAGGCGGCACAGCCCGCCCTCGACGACGCGCTTTCCGCCCCCTCCGATTTTCTGTCCCGAATGCGGCACACCACGTCGCATGTGCTGGCTCAGGCCGTCCGTGAACTGATCCCGGAGGCCAAGATGGGCATCGGCCCCGTCATCGAGAACGGCTTCTACTACGACTTCGATCTGCCCCGACCCCTGACCCCGGATGATCTCCCGAAGATCGAAGAGCGGATGGCGCGGATCGTCAAGGAGAATCTCAAGCTGGAGCGTTTCGCGGAGGCCCGCGAGGTGGCCCGCGAGCGCTGCATCGCGATGGGCCAGCCGTACAAGGTCAAGCTGATTGACGATCTGCCGGAAGGGGAGGAGATCTCATTCTTTCAGCAGGGCGACTTCATAGACCTCTGCAGGGGACCGCACCTCGACTCCACGGGGCGTATCGGGGCATTTAAGCTGCTCAATATCGCAGGGGCTTACTGGCGAGGCAACGAGAAGAACGAGCAGCTGACGCGCATCTATGGCACCGCGTTTCAGAAGAAGTCGCAGTTAGAAGCCTACCTGGAGCGCCTGGAAGAGGCCAAAAAGCGCGACCATAAAGTCCTCGGCAAGCAGCTTGGCCTGTTTATGAACTCGCCGGTGGTCGGGGCCGGACTGCCGCTTTGGCTGCCGAAGGGCGCGACCGTTCGGCGTGTGCTGGAGCGGTTTATCCAGGATGTCGAGATCGAAAACGGGTACGATCACGTCTACACGCCGCACCTGGCGAAACCGGACCTGTATAAGATCTCCGGTCACTGGGACCATTACAAAGACGGTATGTTCCCGGTGATGAAGATTGATGACGAAGAGTTCGTGCTTCGCCCCATGAACTGCCCGCACCATATCCAGATCTACAAGAACGAGATGCACTCCTACCGCGATCTGCCGATCCGGCTTGCAGAGCTTGGCACAATGTATCGGTACGAGAAGTCCGGTGAGCTTTCCGGCCTTTCGCGCGTCCGCGCCATGACCCTCTCCGACGCCCATATCTTCTGCACGGAAGAGCAGGTAGTGGAGGAGGTCAAAAAGTGCATTGTGCTTATCGAGGACGCGTACCGGCGACTTGGTATCACCGAGT
>JACMJB010000406.1 GCA_014380815.1 Armatimonadota bacterium | reverse complement strand
CGGCGTCTGGGCCACTGCCCGGCGCGCCCCACCGATGCCATCGCCGCCGCCGACTCCGCTTCCCGCGTCGGCCCCAAGCACCAATGCCATGGTCAGCAGCCGACCGGCGTTTCGAAAAAGCTGTTTCCCGCTGTCTTCCCGGTGCATAAAATCCCCGCCTCGCCGCGATACCAAAACGCCGCCCTGTGTCCGTCACCCTCGCGTGAGAGTGACGGACACAGGGCGGCATCTGTCCAATCCGAAGTCCCTGCCGATGCCCGCGCCGATTAGGGCGTGACGGCGGTCGCCGGCTTCTGCAGCTTGAACAGATACATATCGTTCTGGCGGACCTGCTTGTAGGTGCGCCACTTGGCGGAGCCATCCGCCATCATATAGTTGGAACCGCCGCCATGCCCCACGGTCGGCTTGAGGTTCGCCTGACCGCAGCCCGGGGGCAGAGAGTTCGCATCTGTGGCGGGAGTCGGTCCGGGGATGCGCCCCGCGAGCTTCCAGACGTCGCAGCCAGCGATCGTGGACGCATGCGGTCCACCCACATAACCAAGAGCCGCCCAGTCGCCATCTCCGATGGCCCAGAGTTCCGCCAGCGCGATCGTGCTGGAGGGCTGATCCACCTGTGCGAGCGATTTGCCGTTGGGGGGGGTATCGGTCGGCTGGCGCCCCCCGGTATAATTACTCAGCCCCGTATTGGGGTCTCGCTGCCCCCCATTCGCGGGACTATACTGCGCGGTGATGACCTCGGACATATAGCCGTAAGAGCGGACAATCCCCTTTGCCTTGTAGTTGTTGTCCCACCACTGCAGGCGGCCATCGGTCGGGGGGACTCTCTCGGCGGCGTCACTGGGGCAGGACCAGATCTGATCGTTCTTTGTATACGGCAGGATCTGCATATCCAGCGGCTTTCGCTGATCGGCGGTGCTGCCGCCGTTGATGGTCGGTTCGGCCTGCAGTGCGCCGGGATAGGTCTCGTCGGCGTCCTGCACATACATCATCATCCCGATCCCGATCTGCTTGATGTTGGACAGGCAGGAGGACTGACGGGCCTTATCGCGAGCCTGGGCAAAAACCGGAAACAAAATGGCGGCGAGGATCGCGATGATCGCGATCACAACGAGCAGTTCGATCAGGGTGAACCCCGATAGTGAATTTACCGATCCGTTTTTACGTTGGCCTTGCATACAAAAACTCCTTCCTCTGGTAGAGGGCATTATTTTCTGAATCCAGCGGTTTGGTATAGTATATAGCCGGTTCATCATCTCGTAATATACCAGAGTGATCTCTGTGCGCAGGTTAAGCCAAGATTAAATCTTTAGTCCTTTTTGTTTTCATCCCCAAAAACGGTGTGATCTGGTATAGTATAAACATACCAGACCAAGGAGGTCCACTTGCTTCGCACGTATCGTTATGAAACCATCGCGCAGGATCTGCGCCAGCAGATCCTTGCCGGTTTGCTTGTCCCCCAGCAGCGGCTTCCTTCCGAGCGGACACTGATGCAGCGTTTCGCGGTCCAGCGTGACACGGTCCGCCGGGCACTCGGCCTTCTCGAGGCCGAAGGTTGGGTGATCACCGAACAGAAGCGCGGCTCGTTCGTGGCCCCGGTCCGTCCCGTTCCGCCTCCCGCAGCCATCGCCGCGACCACCGGAACATTCCTCGTGGTCACCGCGCGCAACGCCGGCTCCACGGCCCTGGAGAGCATTCTGCGCGGGCTGAGCGGACGCTCTGACGCCGCCGGTGCCTCTATCCAGTACTACGACTCTAATCCTCTGCCGGGCCGGATGCTGCACGAACTGCCCTCTCTGGAGTTCCTACAGGAAAACCAGATCGCCGGTGTCCTCCTGTGGCCGCAAAGCCCCAGCGATATCGAATCGCTCTGCCGCCTGCGCGGCGCGGTCCCGCTGCTTCTCGTGGATCAGCGGCTGATGGGTTTCGAGGCGGATTTCATCGGTTTCGACGATATATCCGGGGGACGCCTGGTCACCGAGCATCTGCTGCGTTTAGGGCATCGCCGGATCGGATTTCTGGGTGACGAGGTGTTCGCGGAGACCGTTCAGCTTCGCTGGCGGGGCTACTCGCTGGCCCTGGAGGCAGCGGGGATCCCGCTCGACTCCGCCGACCTCCTTCTCTTCAACGGGATGCAGGACCCGCCGCTCAACGATTACCTGCGACTGTTCCTGGCGGGACGGGGGCGTCCGCTCACCGCCGTGGTCTGCTCCAACGACAGCACCGCCCTGCGCCTGCTACGCACGCTGCGCGCCGAGGGCCGGCGCGTGCCGGACGAGGTCGCAGTCACCGGGTACGGCGATCTTCTTCCCAGCACCATGGATGCCCACGGCCTGACCACCGTCTCGCAGCCTTTTGAAGCGCTCGGCAAGGCAGCACGCGATCTGCTGGTGTCACGTCTCGGCGGTTCGTCCCCGCCGGGATACCAGCAGATCGCCCTGCCGGTATCCCTGATCGTCCGTGCCTCCACCGGCAGCGAAACGGGAAGTGCCTGACTTTAGTTCGCGTACTTCAGGCATTCGTTGATGAGCTGGACAGGACGGGTCGGATTGGGCTCGGCAGGCCCGTTTCCGATGGCTTGCTCCATTAGCTGCCAGGCTATGAACGTGAGGTTATCGTAGCGCCACAGGTTGATATCACCCGTTCCGCCATCTGTCCTGCTCAAGGTGCTGAAGGGCTTCATGGCCTTAACATGACCATCCATGAAAAGGTAGTTGGTGAAGCCAGCATGTCCCATGAAAAGGCAGCCAAAAGCCCAGCCTGGATCGTCGGGTCTGGGCCGCTGAGAAAAAATGGAGCCCGTTCCTGCGTCTACGTTGAAGTCAGAGAACGCCGCGGTGGACTCGAGGACGCCAATGGTCTGGGCGGGGGAGACAAACTCCGCGAAAGTGAACGCGTAGCGAACAACCCCTTTTGTAGGATCAAGGTTGATGTCCCGGAAGCCACCCTGGAAGTTGGCGGCATAGGAGGCAAGGCCGAGTGCATCGTCAACAAAGGACCGAGCATTGCTCGGGTTCGATGGGCAGGCGAACACCTGTTGGTTCTTAAAGTAAGGCTGCATAAGTTGCGTCCAGCCCTGATTGGTGGCTCCTTGCAAACGCCGCGGCACCATCGTCTCATCATAATCCTGAGCGTACTGCAGGATGCCAAGCCCCATCTGTTTCAGGTTGCTGGCGCAGGTCGCCTGGCGGGCCTTCTCGCGGGCCTTAGCAAATACGGGGAAAAGGATCGCGGCGAGGATGGCGATGATGGCGATAACGACGAGCAGCTCGATGAGCGTGAAGCCCCTGCTCTTCTTCTGACTCAATTCCGAAACCGCGTACTGCTGTGACATAATCGCTTTCCTTTCAAGTGGCAAATCGGAGACGAATAACTACTTTTTGGTCGGGAGCGCGTACTCCGGCAGGGTGTTCGGCGCTGGTTGAGATTGAGAGGGTGCCTGACCGGCGGGCACGGAAGCTACTGGGGCAGGGGGGGAGGCAGGCGCCGAAGCGGCCTCGTCTTTGCCGCTGCATCCTCCCAGGAGAAAAATGGCCACCGTGCTGCAAACTAGGACCCACTCCCTCGATTGAGACTGGAATGCTTTCACTCTATTCAAAAGCCGTCACTTTCTTTACGCGCCGCAAAAACAGTGATTTGAAAGGTACCCGCACCCCCCGCGCTGAATAAACGCCGAATGTCTTTTGAGAAACGATGTCAGCAAGCAGGTATGGGAATGGAATAAGCATACAAGACGACCCCAAAAAAAAACCAAAAAAATCCCGTCACGCAAAAAAACACCCTCTTTTTTTGATTTTGGGCCGCGAAACTCGCGCCGGTCCTCATTTCGACTCCCACAGACCGCCGGAATGCCCGGCATCGGTCACACGCAGGACCTCTTCCAGAACGCGGGTCCGGG
>JACMJB010000405.1 GCA_014380815.1 Armatimonadota bacterium | reverse complement strand
GACAATATCCGTCGCTAGGAAGACATACAGCGACGCATAGATCTCGTGCGCCTTGGCGGGTGGCAGCAGCAGCAGTCGTCCCGAGAGCGGGATGAACGCCCCGACACAGAGGAGCGCGGCGATCAGAAGCGAGATGATGGGCGCGCGCCGAAGCAGCGCCTCTTTCCAGGTGAGCCAAACAATCGTAAGCACGGTGTAATATTCACTGCACAACAGGATTCTCCCTGCTGTCAGCGTGCTCACCCGCAGAAACATCGCAACCGGCGCAACCGGGGAAGGCCCGCGGCCTAGTGGGAGGGCCGCGAACAAGAGAAAGGTCCTGCCATTTATGGCGGGGCCTTAACCACGGGCTGCGCTCACACCGGAGGCTGTTTAGGGGCAGAAAGCCTCTGGGTCGCCGACGCGGGCGGGGCACTCACCGCGGGGACAACGCGGGCCGCGCCTTAGTCGAAGGCGTCAGCGCGGAGATTCGTTGGTTCGCCTGGCTCGCCATAGCTGCTGTCAACCCCCTGGTATTAAGGGCTTTCTGGTAGGCGGCGCGGGCGGCGGCGCGGGCCTCGTCACCCGCGCGGCGCTCGTAAGACTCTCCAAGCGCAAACCAGTTCGGCCCTGTCGGTTGCAGCTTTGTCAGCGCCTCCCGAAAAGTCACCTCATCGGCGGCGCGGCGCTGAAACCGTGCGAGACTCGCCAGTGTTCGCAGCAGTTCGCCGCGCGCGCTGTCGCTCGTGGCGGCGGTTTGTTGGGCTTCGAGGTCACGGATCAGACTTGGGATCAGTCCCCGGGCGTCCAGGGCGTTCAGCGTGTCCTGAGGATAGCGGCCGCTTTCCGATGCAAGCGCCTGTTTCAACTTCGCCTCACCGCCATTCGTATCACCCCTCAAATACAGCGCCTGCGCCCAAAGCCGCAGCCAGAGCGGCTTTCCGGCTGGCTCATCCAGGAGCGCGCGCTGGAGCGTCTCGATCGCGCCCTCCCCGTTCTGGGCGGAAAGCTGTGTCTCCGCGAGAGCACGGTAGAGGATCGCCCGCGAAACAAAAAGCCGGCCGCGCGAAAGCCGCAGGGCATCATCGTAGGCCGCCGCAGCCGCCGGGTAGTTGCGCGCCTGAAGTTGCACTTCGCCCAGTGCGGCAGCGGGGGCGGGATCGGCGGGGGCGAGTTGCTGTGCCCGGTTCAGCGCCTTGACCGCATCGCTCACCTGACCGCGGACCGCGTAGGCTTGTCCGATACCGGTGGCGGCCTGGGAGGCGATCCGGTTGTTTTTGGAACCTTCCACTTTGCGATAGGAGGCGACCGCATCCTCTACCATGCCCGACTGAAGCTGGGCATCCGCCTTGGCGATCTGCGCCTCCGAATTACCGGGGTCGAGCGCAAGAGCGGCCTGAAACGCGGCAATCGCCTCTCCGGAGCGGCCCTGGACAAGCTGGCTAAGCCCCAGATTGATCCATGGCTTTACCCACTTCGGGGCGAGGGAGATCGCCTGACGGTACGCCCTGTCCGCCTCCGACCACTGTTCCGCAAGCTGAAAGGAGTCTCCCAGCAGCAAGGCCAGGATCGGCGAAGTGGGAAATTGGCTCCGCGCCTGAACAAGACGCGCGACCGAGGCCGAGGTATCAAGGCCACGGACACCGGGCCGTGTGAAACGCTGGACCGTGCGCGCATACAGCGCCTGAACATCCGGGCTGTCGTCCGAGTTCTCGGAAAGAACCCCCTGCACCAGAAGGGCGGCGAGCGCATCTCCCCCTCCCGCCAGTGCGTCGGCACGGCGGAATGCCGCCAGTGCCTCGCTTGTCCTTCCCACCGAGGCAAGAGCGACCCCCGCCGTCATCTGATAGAGGGGGTCAGAGGGCATCCGCTGGGCCGCCCATGCATAGCGCCGCGCCGCCGCTTTCCCGTCACCTGCCTGCAGCAAACGATCCCCTTCGGAGATCGCCTGCCTCGCGGATACCTGCGCGCCCGGCGAGATCACGAGCGGCAAAGGCTGCCGAGTCGCTCCCAGACTTGGCGCGGGATTAGATAGAGTCAGCAGCACACTCATCAGGACGAGGAGATCCGCCGCCGCTACACGGCACTCACCAGTTGTTTCAGCGTGTCGCATAGCTAAAAAGAGAGCGCTGGCGCCGGAGAGGAAGCGCCATATCTACGATAGAGCGGACTGCGGGAACCTCACGGGCCTCTTCTGCACGCATCGAGAGGTCCGCAGCACTGTTGGAGCCGGCCACGGATGAAAACGCTGTGTCCCGCAGATCGGGATTCGCCCCCTGGTTCAGACGAAGCGACCGGGTGCGCTCGTTCTCTACCAGGGTAACGCTCTCCGAAGCGGACAGTGACTGATCCGGTGCTGCCTCCCGTGCCTGGGCCGCGGAGGCAACAAAGAACGGGGCCGGTGTCGGCGCGGGCAGCACCGCTGCAGCCCGAGAAGGGTCCGTCGCAGATACCGGAGGGTTCACGCCAGCGGGACGAGACAGCGTGAGCGGCGAGGCACTCGCCACAGCAAGAGGACGCGGGGACGCCCGGTGCGGCGTTCTGGTTCTGAGTGTCGAACTTCGTCGGACGGGGCTACGGAACGGCGCGGCGAATGCCACCGCGCGGGGTGCGTCCAGGGCGGAGACCGCAACCGCGCGCGGGCGAACGACCGCGGGCTTGACCCGCGCGATGACCGGCGGCGATGCCTTCGATGCACGCGTGAGTGAGGGAAGGAGGCGGATTTCGGTCAGCGCGGAATCTTCCAGTGGCGCGACAGCGAGGCGGCGCGAGGCCGCTGGGGGAACTCCATCGGACCGGTGCGATACGACGACCCCGATCATCACGACAACAGCCGCTGCGGCGACCGCCCCAAACGGCAGGGTGCCTGGTGTTGCCAGCCAGTAGCCGACCCGCTGCAAACGCGGGGCGGAGACAGAAGGGGCAGAAGGTGCTTTCTCCTGCGGGGTACGCTTCACCTCCGATTCCAGCCGCTCCCACAACCTACCCGATGCGGCGAGTCCGCTCGCAGGTACGGCGTGTTGCGGGGATTGCAGCAGGCGCGCCACCGCGCGGGCATCCGCGACCTCCGCGGCGCAGGCGGGGCAGCGCGCCAGGTGAGATGCCACCTGCCCGTGCTCCGGCTCCGTCAGCATCTCCGAGGCAAACCGGAAAAGGGATCCGCTTTCCCGAAGCCTCCAACAAGTTTTTTTCCAGACAATCATCACCGGTTCCACTCGATTCCCGCGAAAAGGACTCACTGATCAGCCGCCCACTTCGCTTGTTTCCAACAGCCCCTTGAGCCGCTTGCAGGCGTAGTGCAGCCGGGACCAGACCGTACCCACCGAACAGCCGATGACCTCGCTGATCTCTTCGCAGGATTGTCCCTCGAAATAGTGCAGTGCGACCACCACGCGCTGCTTTTCCGGCAGGGAGAGTACCGCGCCGCGTATTCGGGTCTTCTGCTCCTGCGATTCTACCGCTCGGTACGGGTCGCCGCCCTGGTGGGCCGGGGCGTCTTTCGGGGCGCTCAGCGCCTCCATTCCTCCCGGCGCGTCCTCTGCGGAGAGCGACAGAGCAGCCTCACTGCGTCGGTGGGAGCGGTGCTTGAGCGCGGTATTAACCGCGATCCGGTAGAGCCAGGTCGAGAACTGGGCGTCGCCGCGAAACCGGGGCAGGCCCTTCCAGGCACGAATGAACAGTTCCTGCACGATGTCATCCACATCGTCCTGGTTCGCGGTCATTCGGGACACCAGAGCGGCCATCGGACGCTGATAGCGCTCCACCAGCACGCCAAAAGCAGCAACATCGCCGCGCGCCGCGCGCGCGGCGACCGCGGAGTCGCTCGATGAACCCAGCGGCGATTCCGAATCCGGCACAGAGCGGGCCGGGGCCGCCCCGTTTGCGGAAGCGGGCAGAGCCACAGGCAGAGCGGGTAAAGCGCGTGTCATAACGAAGGCCATACGTAGGATACCAGAGAAGCCGCCAGCACGAAGCGCACACTGTGAACGCCTCTTTCCCAATCAGACCCTGCGCTGCCCGTCTGCCTTCAAAAACCGCAGCGCGCACAAAAAATCGTCCCAAAACGGCCTAGAACGTACAAAATATCTATTTTGTTCCGTGAAAAGACAACGTTCTTGTGCGCGCTGCGGTTTTTGCTGTATAATTCGGACCGAGGAGCAGTCAACGGCGGACAGTCCCGCCCGCCCGCTTTTCTTACACCACGGATGACAATGCTACCCAAAAGCATCCTAACAGTGAAGGCCCCGGCAACGACGCCCCCGCAGCAGATAGGTCGCCTTCCGGCGGCGTGTCACAGGCGGAGCGCCCCGCCGGGCGACGCGGCAGTGGGCTTTCGCACCGCGGTTCCGCCTTTTCCGGATCGCAGATCCTCTGACATCTTGCTCCTTCCGACACTTCTCTCTCCTTTTACCTCCTCCGAGCAAGATGACCGGAGCAATGGCGGTTCCGCTTACAGGCACCGTTTCAATCGTTTGGCATTCGATGCGGGCGTGTTAGACGCATCGCCGCCGCCCTGCCAGCAGAAAATCTACCGCGTGACGCTGACTGGCACGGGCCACACCGTCACCCACGAGGATGTACCGGCGTGATCACAGCAGCGACCCGAACCATCATGACAACGACGCTTCCTGACGTTCCGCGTCCCTCTCTCCTGCGCTATGCGGGAATGCCGGACCGGGAGGTCGTGAACCGCGCGCAGCGCGGCGACAAGCGCGCTGAGGAGTTTCTTCTATACAAGTATCGGAACCTGGTCAAAACCAAGGTGAAGTCCTACTTCCTGGTTGGGGCGGAAAAGGACGACCTGCTTCAGGTCGGCATGATCGGCCTGTGGCAGTCCATCGTGGACTTCCGCTGTGACAAGGCCATCTCTTTCCCGGCCTTTGCCAAGGTCTGTATTCAGCGGCATATCATTACCGCGATCAAGACGGCGACCCGGCAGAAGCAGCAGCCGCTGAACACCTCCCTGTCTCTGGAATCGCCCTCCGAGGACCCCACCGCCGACTGGAATCTGTCCGATATTCTGACCTGCGAGGAGTCCCAGGATCCGGAAGATCTCGTGCTTCGTTCCGAGGACACTCGGACACTCCACAGCACGCTTCAGCATGTCCTTTCCGATTTCGAGTGGCGCGTGCTGTCCGGTTACCAGGTCGGAAAGTCGTACCGCGAGATTGCGGTCGAGCTTCGCTGCAAGACCAAATCCGTGGACAATGCCCTGGCCCGGATCAAGCGTAAGGTCGCGGGGGTCCCGGTCGGCGATGCAGATTTATCGGAATTGCTTTAGGGTAAAGCTTCTGCTGCAACCCAAGAGAAACGCCCCCGTCGCGGCTGCGACGGGGGCGTTTCTGCGCGGGCGCCCAAAGCGGACTACGAGGTGACCTTCGCGATGCTCTGGTTCAGTGTCTTCAGACCGGCGGCGTCGGCCTTCAGGTTGACGAACTTGTCGGCGACCTTCCAGTTTCGGTACACGAAAACCGTGTTCTTGACGCCCGAAGCGGTATTGACCTTGTAGTTGCTGACCGCCGCATCATCCGTACGCAGGACGGCCATGCCGACGCCCTCGGTGCCGGGGGTCTTCGCGGCGGCGCGGACAGCCGCCTCGGTCTTGGCGGCGTTCTCTGGCGTGGTCAGGAAGACCACCAGGGCCTTGAATTCCTTGCCCTGATACGTCTTCATCGCCTTGCCCAGGCTCTTCGCGATCGGCAGAACGTTCTTAGAGTCGTCAGCGTTGATCCAGGCCTGGACCTGCGGACGGTTCTCGAACGTGCAGGGGAAGCATTCCGTGGTGCCCTTCAGCGGCCCGGACACATGCTTCGGGTGGAACGGGCTGACGCTCTGCCCGGTCGCAAGTCCGGACGAAAGCGGCGCGGCAAACGCAGGGATCACCAGGGCGGTGGCAGCAATGGCTGCGGAGAAGAACGTGCGGGTCACTGGGGTCATTCGGGCCTCCGGAAAAAATAAAGCAAATGGGAAAGCAGGATAGCTTCCTTCGGCCCGGGCGGGCCTCTTCTCTAGTACAAACAACACACCCAAAAAGGTTCCAAGGATTCGATCTACTCGGCGGCAACGGGAGCGACCAGAACCGGCGCTTCCTGTTTTTTGAACTGGCAGACACCCTCCTGCTCCAAAACGCCGTTGGAGAAGTCCTTGAATGAGGCGCTCACCGTGTCATCCTGCGGTGGGGTCATCATCCCGCGCCCGGACCGAAAGACTTTTCCGAACGCGAACGCATAGGTCCATTCGCCGCGCGGCGTTACCTCGCCGGTCAGCTTTCCCGCAAGCGCCAGGCGCGCATCCGTGGTCTCGCCGATAATCTTCCCCGAGTCGGAGACGGTCAGACTCATCGTGCCATTGCGATGGGTCGCCTGCCATTCCCCCGTCCATATCCCGGCGAACGGGCTGCTCTCTTCAGTAATCATTGCTGGTTTCCTTATCTTCTGAATACTAAGTTCGCCGCCGGGACTCCATAGACCTTCTTTCGCAGACGATGGGTATAGTACGATACAGCACTGGACCGCGCGAACGCGATCCCGGTGATAAGACGCAAGCGGGCACTAAACCGACAGGCGAAGGGGTTCAGAACCATTTCTATTTTCGAACGAGACCGAAGAGAGCCAAAGATGCACACGACTGAAAAAAAAGAGAGCGCCATTTTAGTCGCTCTGGAAACGGATGAGAATCACGGCGCGGATACCCTGGAGGCGCGCCTGGAGGAACTGGCGGAGCTGACAGCGACCGCCGGGGTCGCCGTGCTTGACAAGATCGGGCAGAAACGCCGCCAGGTGGACCCTGCCTATCTGATCGGTCATGGCAAGGCGGACGAGCTTTTCGCACAGGTGCGCGAGGCCGATGCGGGACTGGTGATCTTCGATAATGACCTTTCCCCGACCCAGCAGCGGAATCTGGGGGAGACCCTGAAGACACGCATCATTGACCGGACGCAGCTCATTCTGGATATTTTCGCGCAGCGGGCACGGACCCGCGAAGGTAAGCTCCAGGTTGAACTGGCGCAGCTTACCTATCTGCTCCCCCGTCTCGGCTCCCTTTATACCAAATTCGAGCGGCAGCAGGGTGGTATCGGGGTCCGGGGTGGGTCCGGTGAGACCAAGCTGGAAACAGACCGCCGAAAGGTTCGTGAGCATATCACCGATCTGGAGCGGGAGCTGGAAGAGGTCCGAAAGCAACGGCGGCAGCAGCGCGCCTCGCGCCGCAATCTGCCCTTCCCGTCCGCGGCTCTGGTCGGATATACGTCAGCAGGCAAATCCACCCTGTTAAACACCCTGTCCGGGTCAGAGGTCCTGGCGGATCGGATGCTCTTTTCCACGCTTGACCCGACCACGCGCCGGGTCGTGCTGCCAGACGGTCGAGCGATCCTGCTGACAGACACCGTCGGATTCATTCGAAGCCTGCCATCCGATCTGGTCGCCGCCTTCCGCGCGACACTCGAAGAACTGGTGGAGGCCGACTTCCTGCTTCATGTGGTGGACGCGTCGTCGCCGGAAGCGGACCGCCACCGGGATACCGTTCTGGAAACACTGGAGTTCCTGGGGGCCTCAGATAAGCCGGTCAGCACTGTTTTCAACAAAGCAGACCTGGTGGAGGACCAGTACGCCCTGCGAGCGCAGGTCGCCTCCACCCCCAACGCTGTCTATATCGCCGCCACCAAGCGCGAGGGCATGGCCGCTTTGATGGATCGGATCGTCGCCACGATCCAGAGCCTGGTCGAGACCATGGCGCTTGCCATTCCTTACTCCCGGTCTGAACTGGTAGCACAGTGCTACGAGTATGGGCGGGTCATCACGGTGGATTATCGCCCGGACGCCATCCATGTCCACGCTGAGATCGCCCGCTCGCTCGCGGGCCGCTTAGAGGAGTTCCGCGTTCCCGTCGAGGAGCAGTGACCCTCCTGCAGGCGTGCTGGCGAAGTCTCAGGTTCCGTTTTCGGGATACTTTGCCAGCATCTGCCGGGCGTGTCCTACCCCTTCCGGATCGCGCTCCTCGGAGACAGTTTCCACCACGAAATTCCAGGAGGTCCGAGCGTTTCTGCGTTGTTTCAAGAAGTTGTAGGCATCGCCAAGCACCTGATGCGCATTCGGATCATCTGGTGCCATTTTAAGGACAGCTTCGCCCTCCTCGACAGCCTCTTGGTAGCGTTTGCTTTTGAGATAAGCGTAGCCTAGCGCGGCGCGCAGGAATGCCAGTTGTTTTCCCGTTATCTGCGAGTACTGTCCCCCACCGTACCTTTTCCATGCCTCCTCGCCCCACCGAACCGCCTCGGGAGCCTTTCCCGAATCTGCCAGTGCGAACATTCCGCCCGCGTAAACGGCGACGGAATTGCCTCCCAGCTCCTTGCAGCGGATATACTCGCGTGCGGCCTCCGCATGGCGTCGCTTTGTACCGCCCCACTGGTAGAGTTCCGCGAGCGCCAGGTGTCCGTTCCCGTAGTTTGGCAGACGGGCGATGCCGATTTTGTACCACTTCTCCGCCTCCTCCCATTTCTCCGCATGTTTAAGACCGGATCCTAATTTTAGGGGTGCGTAAGCATTTTGCGGATCAAGTTCTAGAACTCTTCGGTATTCAGGGATTGAGCGGACATCGGCGCCCAGGGACAGAAGCGTCTCGGCATACGCATACTGGGCTTCGGCGTTTTTGGGAAGAAGTTTGGTGACGGTTTCGTATTCGCGGCAGGCAGCGGGCTTACGACCCATATAGAACAGGAGACTTGCCTTCTTCCAGTGCGCGTAGGGATCGTTGGGGTTTTTCGCCAGCAGATCATCAATAGTGGCGATCCAGCGGTTCATCAGTTTGTCGGCCTGGTCACTGTAGCCGGCCTCGCGGAGCTGAACCGCGATATATCCAGCGCTCTGGGTATTTTTGTATTCTGTGTTTGCCGCGCCTTCGGCAACTCGGTCCAGGTCGGATTTTTGTCCTCCCCACTTCTCCTGGAACATCTGCAGGCCCCATTCATAAACCTGCTGTTTATCGGCGCTGAGGGTCTCGGCTTTCGCGAAGGCAGCCTCTGCCACGGATCGGCTGCCGGAAAACGTCGCCGCTTGCGCGAGGCGGGTCCAGGCAAGCTCGTGCTGAGGGTCCAGTTCGGTCGCGCGGGCAACGGCACGCTCCCACAGCGGATAGACCGTACGAAGAAAACGCCACTCGTCGGGGGATATTCTGTCTGAGGAACGCCCGATGCGCAGCCGATGCGCTTCCTCCGAAACGGTCCAGCCCAGCGAAAGCCAGGCGTCGGGGTTCCTCGGAGCCGCCCGAACTGCATCCTCGGCGGCACGGCGCTCTGCCCTGGGGGCGTCGTCGGATCGGTTCATCCAGACATCGGCGTGGGCGAGGGCGTAGCTTCGCGGATAACGCCGTCGCAGCGCGGCAAGCCGCTCGACCTGTGGCGTCAAGTAGGCGGCGTTCATGTACGCGGCATGCCCCCATCCGAGCGTGTTTTCGGGGGCAAGCTTTGTCAGGAGCAGCGCCGCATCACTTTGGAACTGCGTACCGGAGGCAAATCGTTCCTGAGTGAGTCGGCATAGCGTGGCGAGAGCGACGCGCGGCGCGGCAGCGGAGACAGCCTCAATATCTGCCTCCCGCGGCGCTTCCCTCCATACGACACGTCCCAGCGAAATCAGGTCGGAGACAGTCGCATCCGTCTGCGCGGGAAGATGCGGAGCGGGTATACCCAGTTGTTTGGAAAGCTCGACCGCCACCTGCGGGAGCTGTCGGCGAATGCTTTCCGGGCTGCCGGATACCGCAAGCGATTTACCGACCGCTTTGCCCGCTTCCGCCTTGTAGAGGGTGTATGTCAGAGTGCTTTTACCCGAACCGGCAGATCCCAGCGCACCAACGACCACATGGCTCGCCCCTGTCGCTGCGGCGATTCGCCGGGCATCGTCCAGTCCGAGACGCAGATCACGGGTCAATTTAAGTTCACGCTGCGCCCGCGAGACAGACGTCAGCAGAGGTGTCTGTCCCGTTTGTGGCTGCCCTCCGACAGTGAAGAAGAGCCAGTCGCTGCAGCCTGCGGCAAAGTCCGCCAGCGCCGGATCCGTTCCTATTTCCGGCACAGGCTCAAAAACGAGAACGCCGGGACCACTGCCTTTTTCGTTTTCCTTCAGTGAGAAAGAGGGCTTGGGGAGTTCCGCCAGCGTAACGCGCCGATCTGCCGACGCCGCTTGCAGGGTTCCCGTCGTACTCTGTAGGTCCTCAAAGGCGACGCCTCTTCCTTCACCGAACAGAGCCTGTGAGATTTTTTCTCCAGCACCGGAGATCACCCCTTTGGGACTACCCTTCGTGGCGCTGGTATCGGTAGTCAAGGGCGACGCGACAGAGGCGGCAACAGTCCGACCATCGCCGGTCGAAGCCCCAGGCGAGCAGCCTGTCATGCAGCAGGCGATTACAGCGAAGCCAAAAAAAGAAAGAGCGTGCGACGAGGTTCCAGGACGTGTGACCATAAAAGTGACTCCCCGATCCCTAATTCTTGGGAGTCAATAGAACTTCCTGCACCAGGCGAGCCGTAAAAACAAGCAGCCATTGTGTTTTCCGGACGCAGTACCCTATCGGAATTTCGTATTCCCATTGAGGGGTGACGGAACTGCTTTCGGCCTGACGGTGTATAGGCGCTATGACGAAAGCGCAGGAGAAACCGTATGGAAACAGCGATAGCTCTGATTACCGGGGCGAACAAGGGAATCGGCAAAGAGATTGCCCGTCAACTTGGGGCGAAGGGCATCACTGTCCTGATTGGCGCGCGGGACGAAGCGCGGGGACAGGAGACGGCAGAAGAACTGCGGGCTGAAG
>JACMJB010000404.1 GCA_014380815.1 Armatimonadota bacterium | reverse complement strand
GGAGCACGGCAAGCCCTGGGTGCGCGTCTGGATCTGGTATGCCCACGCACGGCTGGGAGCCGACCCCATTCCTCTGCCACGAGCGCTTGCCCTGCTGCGGAATGGCGGCTTTGGGGCACGGGTTCAGGCGGCGCAGGCACTCGTGCGTATCGCCGTACCCGCCACGCAGGGGCGCATTCGGCACGCACTGGAAGCCGCCGCCATCCGGGACGAGTTCCTCAACCGTGCGCTGGACGATCTGAATACGCGGTTCCCGGACGACGAGACGAAATGATGTCTGAAACGGAATGGGCGATGCGTTCCTGCTCGAACGGCGGAGGGGAAGGTGGCCCGATTCTGTTAAACTGGGGGTATTCTGATGGCGGAGGCGAAAACCCCGTGGCCGAAACCGAAACACCCTCTTTTCTCGCTGCTCCTGCTGGCACTGCCCCCCCGGCTTCCAAGCCGGTCCTGATTGCCGTGGATGATGACCCGAATGTTCTGAAGGCAGTAGTGCGCGACCTGCGCGGCCACTATGCCAGCCGCTACCGGATCGTCGCGGCGGGAAGCGGCGAGGCGGCACTCGAGGCCCTGGGCGAGATCGCGAGCCGCAATAATGGAGCGGGCGCGGAACTGGTTGCGCTGCTGCTCGCCGACCAGCGGATGCCGGGCATGTGCGGCACGGATTTTCTGGAGGCGGCAAAGGAGATCGCACCGTCCGCGAAACGGGTGCTGCTGACCGCCTATGCGGACACGGATGCCGCGATCTCCGCGATCAACGACGCCCAGATCAATCACTATCTGCTCAAGCCCTGGGACCCACCGGAAGACAAGCTGTACCCGGTGCTGGATGACCTGCTCGACGATTGGCAGGCGGGGTTTCGTCCGCCGTTCGAGGGGATTCAACTGTTCGGGGTCCGCTTCTCGCCCGCGACGCACGCGGTCAAGGATTTTCTGGGACGGCAGCAGATCCCCTATCAGTGGGTGGATGTCGAGCAGGCACGAGAAGGGGCGGGGAAAGGCGATCTGCCGTCCCAGCGTCTGCTGGAGCTTTTGGGAGCAGATGCGGCCTGCCTGCCGGTCGTGGTGTTTCCGGATGGGACCCGTCTGGTTCAGCCGCTGCCCACCGCGATTGCGGAGAAGCTGGGGTTCCGAACACGGGCGGAGCGTCCGTTCTACGATCTGGTGATCATCGGTGGCGGCCCAGCGGGGCTGGCGGCGGCGGTATATGCGGGCAGCGAGGGTCTGTCTACCCTGATTGTCGAGCAGGAAGCGGCGGGCGGTCAGGCGGGAACCTCTTCGCGCATCGAGAACTACCTGGGCTTTCCGTCCGGGGTCAGCGGGGCGGACCTGGCACGGCGGGCGCACACGCAGGCGCTGCGGTTCGGGGTCGAGATCCTGGCTCCCACAGAGGCGGAGGCGGTTCGGATCGAGGGTCCCTACCGGGTCGTGACACTGGCGGGCTGCGGCGAGGTAAGCTGTCATGCGCTGCTGATCGCGACCGGTGTCTCGTGGCGGACCCTGTCCGATATCGCCGCCGTGGATCGGTTTACCGGGGCGGGCCTGTATTACGGGGCAGCGATGACCGAGGCGCTAGCGGTCAAGGGCGAGGACATTTATATCATCGGCGGCGCGAATTCAGCGGGGCAGGCAGCGATGCATTTCGCCAAATACGCCCGCCGCGTCACCATGCTGGTCCGGAGCGATGACCTGCGCAACGGCATGTCAGACTACCTGGTGGAGCAGATCGGGGGGACCCCCAATATCACGGTGCGGACGCAGACACGGATGACGGGGATCGGCGGCGACGAACGGCTGCAGACCATCACGATCACCGACGATGCCACGAACGAGGAGGAGACCGTTCCCACCGGCTCCGTTTTTATCTTCATCGGGGCGGTGCCGCGCACGGACTGGGTGGGGGGGTTGCTGGCCCGCGATGCCCAGGGGTTTCTGCTCACCGGCCCGGACCTGCCGCGTGACGGTCGCACGGGACGCCCGGAGGGATGGCCGCTGCCACGGGACCCGTTCCTGCTGGAGACCAACGTCCCCGGTATTTATGTCGCGGGCGATGTTCGCCACGGCTCCATCAAGCGGATCGCCGCGGGCGTCGGTGAGGGCGGGGTCGCCGTGTCCGCCATCCATCGGTATCTGGCAAGCGTCCGGTAGGGATACGAGAAGCCGCCAGAGGCGGCCCACCGATTCGACAGATTGGACAGGAAACCGATGCGTACGACTCAGCAGCCCCAGACCGAAGCGACCCTCTTCCCTCTCCTGACCCCGGAACAGATCGCGGAGATTGCACCCTATGGTGAGGAGATCCGTCTGGGACCGAACGAGATCCTGTTCCGCGAGGGTGACCCGGAGGACGCTTTTTTTGTCGTTCGCGAGGGCAAGATCAAGATCACGCGGATCGTCGAAGGCGGCGAGATCGTTCTCGCGATCCACGAACCGGGCGAATTCACCGGTGCGCTCTCCCTGCTCACCGGGGGCAAATCCATCGCCAGCGCCTCCGCGATTGGCCCGGCCTGGCTGCAGCGGATCAGCGCGGACCAGTTCCGCCGCCTGCTTGTCGAGTGCCCGGAGATCGCTTCGGTGATCCTGTCGAGCATGGCGGCAAGGCGTCCCAGCGCGGACACGATGCTGCAGGAACGGGAGAAGCTCGCCGCGCTGGGCAAGATGGCGGCGGGACTGGCCCACGAACTCAATAACCCGGCTTCCGCGGCTCAGCGGGCGTCCGCCGATCTGCGCCATACGCTCGCCGAACTGCAAAAACAGACCGCGCTCCTGGTCTGCCTGATCCCGACAGCCTCCTGGCAGAAGCTAGACACCCTGTTTGCCGAAGCTGCGGAGCGCCGAAGCCAGGCCATTCCCCGTTCGCCGGTAGAGATCAGCGATCAAGAAGAGGTGATTGGGACCTGGCTGGAGGACCAGAGCGTACCGGATGCCTGGAAATTGGCCGCCACGCTCGCCGAGGCCGGTCTGGAACCACGGCACCTTCAGGAGGTCGGCCAGGCGGTTGGAGGCGAAGCGCTGGGGACCGCGCTCGCGTGGGCTTCCGCTCGCCTTGAGGCCGACAGCCTCCTGAACTCCGTCGAACAGAGTACAGGGCGCATCTCTGATCTGGTCGGGGCGATCAAGTCCTACACTTATATGGACCAGGCCCCGCACCAGAAGATTGATATTGTGCGCGGGGTGGAGAATACCCTGACCATCCTCGCCCACAAATGGCGCAGCAAGGGAATAGAGATTGTCCGCGACTACGCCCCGGCTCTGCCGTCGCTGGAGGGCTTTGGCAGCGAACTGAACCAGGTCTGGACGAACCTTCTCGACAATGCCATTGATGCCACCCCGTCCAGGGGCGGCGAGATTCGGATCGAAGCCCGTGCCGAGGACAGCGAGCATCTTCTTGTCGCCATCACCGACAACGGAGCCGGCATTCCGCCCGGGGTTCTGGGCCGCATTTTCGAGCCGTTCTTCACCACCAAAGCCCCCGGCGAAGGGACCGGCATGGGCCTTGATATCACCTATCTCATTGTTACCCAGCGCCACCGCGGCGACATTCGCGTCGCCCGCACGGCTCCCGGTGAGACCCGTTTCGAGGTGCGCCTGCCGTTCGGTGGCACCGCGAGCGCGAACCTGATTCCCTGACAGCATCCTACGGGGACTTATGAGTTCCTGCTCAGCCGTCCCGTTTCGTACACGGCGATACGCGCGATCAAAGCATCCACGGAGATCGGAAGGTCCTGTGCCTGGACGGTGTACCGGCGGCGTTTGGTGCCGCGAATCTCAAGCCATCGCTGCTTGAAGAAGCGTCTGGGCGTAACCTCCACTATCTCGTTCCAGGGAAGCGAGACATCCGGGTGATTCGCCGTATTCAGGTGGATTCCTGTGGGAGTTAGCCGAACAACGGGACCGGCCAGGCTCCGCAGCCATTTTCCGCGCTGAATCCCCTGAATCAGGATCACAAACAGTCCAGCGAAAGAGCCGATGTTCGGTCCATGATAGGTGTGCCCTGGCAGCAGCAACCGTGCCAGAAGGGGGAGCAGTATCAGCAACAGAACGGCCATTCCCCCCAGCCACCAGCCCAGCCGTTCCTCTTTCCGATGACGCGCCAGTGCCGCCGTTTTGTCCAGGCACAGCGAGAGGGTCTCCGACGCCTCAGTTTTAGCCAGTTCCACACGGCGAACCGCCTCGGTTTCCAGATCCGCCCAGGTATCGTGCAGTTCCGCACCGGGCGTGACCTGCTCCTGATCGCCGACCAAGGGCGCGGGGAGTGCCTCTGGCGGAGGCGCGGACAGCCGCTTGATCTGCTCCGCCGCCTGCTGCGAAGCATCTTCCCGTTCTTCCTGCCACCAGCGAAGCCGCTGTTCCTCCGCCATGCACCCAGACCTTTCAGACCTCTCTTATGCTCTCCGGCGACACTGGGCCGCGCTGGCGCCGACTGCCGCTCAGAATACCCAGAAGGAGTATCAGGAGCGCCAGCAGGAGCAGAGCAGACATTACCAGTAAAAACTCCGTCAGCAGGTTTCTGTCCGGTTTTTCTACGTTGCCTGAGTCTGCATACCGCAGGGCAACGGGGCCGGGTTCACCGCCTGCGGCTGAGTCGCGCGGCAAAGGGGACGGTTCCAAAGGAACAACCAACACAGCGCGTAACCTGTCCGCACTCAGACCGAAGTAGCGAAAGGTGATCCCGGTCGCGCCCGACCCTTCTCCAACCAGACCGATAAGCAGGTGTTCCGTGCCAATGAAATAACGGTTCTGCTGCCACGCCTCGTTTGCGGCAAGTTCTAGAGCACGCTTCGCAGCGGGGTCCAGACGCAGTGGGGTGTCGTCGCGTCCCGGACCGGGTGTCAGGATACTTTCCAGATGCCATACCAGGTCGCCCGGCGCGATGCCCGCCTCGCTCAGGGTCTGGAAGGCGGTGGTATCCGTTTCGGCGAGCAGCCCCATCAACAGGTGTTCGGGCTTGACGAGGTTTTCGCTCCGATCACTCGCCGCCTGTTGCGCGCGGAAGATCGCGCGCCGGGTCCGGTCTGTAAATCGGGTCCACATGACCGGCTAACCGCGCTCCACAAGACCGGGCCACTGCGCCGTGCCGCCGCGAATCGCGGCGACATCCGCGAAATCACGCCGGACACCGAGTAGAAATATCTCCAGGTCGCTCCGGGACAGGTCCACGATCTCCTGCGGCGTGACGCTTCCATAGTCTTGCGGGGTGGTTTCCATGAGTTGCCTTGAGTTGCCTTTCGGTGGACCGATCAATACACCCCAGCGACCGCACCGCCTAGCCAGCCCGTGTAGCCGATGAGCACCGAGGAAAGCACCACCAGTACCAGGTAGATCGCGAATGGGACACCCTTCAAGGCATCACGCTTCAGGCCGCGCCAGAGCGCCAGCGCCAGCATGATCCCGGAAGCGATCAGCGAGACAAGACGATGTGTGTTGACCGGACCCGATGTCCAGGGGTCTATTCCGAACCAGCCCTGCCCCCCGGTCAGGCCGGAAAGCACGGCGGGAATCGTGCCCAGTGCTGCCGCCAGCAGCGTATAATACGCGACGATTCGCCAGTTTGGCTGCCTGAAAATCAGCGCGCCAAGATCGAAAAGCAGCGAAACGATCAGCAGGGCGATGGGGAAGTGGGTCGAGGCGCCGTGAACGTGAACCCATAATTCGGCAAAATCTATCTTCAACGAGTTGTACCACCATCAAATTGGTCACACACTTTCATCATACCTCCCGCTCGTCTTCGGAGGCCCCGGTGGAGGCGACGGCGACGGCGGGGAAGAAAGACGGTGCGTTACTGCCGGGCATAAAGGAGACTGAGGCCCCGGTCGCGAAATACGGTGCGATAGGACGGATGACAGGACTGGTGATATGACGGAGAGCGGAACGGAACCAGAGCGCGCGCGGCAGTCGTCTTCGACACTGCCCCTGCCCCACACGGTTTTATTCACGGGCGCACGGGGGCGGGTCGGGCACCATATCCTCACCCCGCTACGCGAGCGGTACCGTGAGGTGCGGACCTTCGATCGGCAGGAGATTCCCGGTGATCCGCTGGCGATCACGGGCGAACTGACCAATCTCGCCGCGCTGCAAAGCGCGATGCGGGGGGTGGATACCCTGATCCACTTTGCCGCGCAATCCGACGAGGCGCCGTTTGTGGAGAACCTGGTACCCAGCAATGTGGTCGGGGTCTACAACGCCTTCGAAGCGGCTGCCCAGAGCGGGACGGTAAAGCGGATTCTCTTTGCCTCCACGGTGCAGGCGGTCGGCGGATATCCGCGAGAACACAAGATCGAGATAACCGACCTGCCGCGCCCGGTCACCCTGTACGGTGCAACCAAAATCCTTGGTGAAACCATGGGCCGCTGGTATTTCGACAAGCGCGGGATCGAGTTTGTCGGCATCCGTATCGGCTGGTTTCAGGATTACGACAGTCCCGATCTGCAGGCAAACCGGAGGGGACGCAACCTGTGGCTGTCGCCACGCGACTGCGCCTCGCTCGTGATGCGGGCCATCGAGAAGAAGGACGTCGGCTATGCGCTGGTCTTTGCTACCTCCCGCACGGAGCAGGAGCGGCTCAGCCTCACTGCCGCCCGTGAATCGCTGGACTGGGAACCGCAGGATGACTTCACCGCGCTGATTCCCCCGCCCGCACCCGGCGAGTAACTGGGTATCATAAGGAAGCGGGCGGGCGGAGTCCCGCCCAAACGGTCCGATGGTTTACAGGAGAATTCTTTCGTGTCTATACTGATTATCGGGGGTGCGGGCTATATCGGCTCGCATACTGCGGACGTTCTCAAGAAGCGCGGCTACGACGTGGTGATCTTCGACTCGCTGGAGTTGGGACACCGTATCGCCACGCAGATTGTCGGAGTGCCGTTCGTGCACGGCGACTACGGCGACCTGTCCATCCTGAACAAGACCATCAAGCAGTTCCAGGTAGATGCCGTGATGCACTTCGGGGCCTACGCCTCCGTGGGCGACTCGGTGATAGATCCCTCCCGCTACTACGAAAGCAACATCGGCAAGGGTTTGATCCTGCTGCGGGCGGTCCTGGACAATCAGATCAAGTCGTTTATCTTCTCCTCGTCGGCGGCGACCTACGGCGAGCCGCAAGTGGTCCCAATCCCCGAAGACCATCCACAGAAGACGACCAACCCCTACGGTGAGACCAAGCTGATGTTCGAGCGTATTTTGCGCGATTACGACTTCGCGTTCGGCCTGAAAAGCGTCAGCCTGCGCTACTTTAATGCCGCCGGGGCTGACCCCGACGGGCGGCTTGGTGAGGACCATACGCCTGAACAGCATATCCTGCCCCTGCTGATTGACACTGCTCTGGGACGCCGTGCCGAGGTCAAGATCTTCGGAACGGACTGGGACACGCGCGACGGCACCTGTCTGCGAGACTTCGTCCATGTGGTGGATCTCGCCGATGCCCACATCCGGTCTCTGGAGTATCTGAAGGCGGGTGGCAAAACGACCGCCTATAACCTGGGCAATAGCTACGGGACCACAGTTCAGGAGGCGGTCACCGCCACGGAGCGCGTCACGGGCAAGAAGATCAACGCGGTGCCCGCCCCGCGCCGCCCTGGTGATCCGGGCCGCCTTGCCGCATCCTGCGAGAAGATCAAGGCTGAGCTTGGCTGGGACCCGATCTACCCGGACATTGATACCATTATCCTCCACGCCTATAAATGGCGCGAAGCCCACCCCAACGGCTATGGCGGGTAACGGCTGCTGAGATTTGACAGACCGTTCGGTCAATTTCGGTCTGTCCAGCAACGTGGTTGTAGCCTGCTTACGTTCTGCCGCTCCGGAATCCGCGCAGATAGCGCACCGCCTCGATCGCGACCATGACCAGGGGCGGCCCGATGATAAAGACGAGCAGAAAGATCGCGATAGCTCTGGCAGCCGGGTAATGGGGTTCCCCACCGCTGCGCTGCCAGGCAAAGGCAGCCTGGACCCCCCAGAACGCGGACCAGGTGAGCCGCCGCGTGTTGGGATGATCGAGAAGAGTCGTCAAAGGTTTTCGGTGACGTACCACCAGTAGTGCCACGGTCCACGCGGCAGGAAAGGCGACGAACCAGGCTCCGAAGTCCCGCAGGCACCCGAGGTGCGCCGCGGGCGGGGAGGTCATGATGGCGACCATCAGGGAGAGAACGGGCCATGCCGCCGCCCAGGTCAGATAAAAAAGTCGTTGTTCTTTAGTCATGGGTCAGGGCATTCGCGATTCCGTGCCGCCAGCGGCGGCGTCAGTGAGGACGCGCACCACGCGTCCGTTTAGCGT
The DNA here is from genome assembly GCA_014380815.1 of Armatimonadota bacterium. Taxonomy (GTDB): domain Bacteria; phylum Armatimonadota; class Armatimonadia; order Armatimonadales; family Armatimonadaceae; genus JACMJB01. Next base: position 3,633 of record JACMJB010000404.1, on the reverse strand, counting down.
CAGCCTTCCTTCAGCGAGAAGCTGGAGCGACTCCGCGAGTAAGGCGTGTTCGAGAGGCAGGATGCGGGCGGCGAGAGTTTCAGGAGTATCCGTATCCCAAACTGGGACTGACCGCTGGGCGATGATCGGGCCGGTATCATAGGCTTCGTCCACGAAATGCACGGTACAGCCGCTCACCTTGACCCCATACTCCAGAACGGCACGATGGACATGCTCGCCATACATCCCCTTGCCGCCGAACAGTGGCAGCAGCGAGGGATGAATGTTGACGATCCGGTGCGGAAACGCCTGAACCACAAGTGGCGGGACGCGACGCAGGAACCCGGCGAGCGCGATGGTGTCTGTCCCAGCATCCTTGAGCGTGGCCAGGAGCGCCGCGCCGTACTCCTCCGGGTGGATCGTTTGAGGGTCCACGATGCGCACAGACAGACCCGCCGCCCGTGCACGCACCAGGGCAGGCGCCTCGGCGCGTGTCCCAATCACCACCGCAATGCTTGCCGCGAGCCGTCCGGCCTCGATCGCGTCCCGAAGAGCGAACAGGTTCGACCCACGCCCCTTTGTGCCGACAAATACGGCAAGTGCTAACAACTCTTTGTCTCCTGACGGGCTATCGCTGCCTGCCTTTCCCATGCAGAGAACCGTCCCTCTGGCCCCACGCTTCCCTTTATCTAGCCCTGACCCGCACGAAGGAAGAAGAGGAGAAATGCTATGGGTGAGGGACTGTCGAAGGACGGGCAGGGCCGCCTCTACCACCGGGCAGGGATCAGCCCTGGGTGAAGGGCGGCGAGGGCGAGAATCCCTGTGTTCCGGCGACGGACTCGGCTTACAAGGCGGCCGGTTCGCTGTTTCCCTTGTCCGTTGTGATGACCTCCTGGATTGCAGGGCCGAACGCCTTCATGAAGTCCACCTGTCCCGCCAGGGCGTCGGCGTCCGTGGTCGTCTTGGGCGAATTCAGGCGCAGAAGCGTCCAGCCGTTGCGGTTCGGATTGAACCGCTCCATCGCCATCCACATCTGTTGCTTGAGGAAGACATGCTCCGTGCGCTCCCCGGAGGCGAAGAAATAGGTCACTGTTGCGTCGGGGACTCCCTCTTTACCATCGGTGCGTTCCACATGGCTGCCATCGAACAGCATATGAACCACGGGCCGCTCTTTGCCGCCGTAGGGCAGCAGGGCGGTATCGCGTTTGAGGACCCGGTAACCCCCGGCGGGAAAGCATTGATCGGGGTTGTGGTTGAACTCGCGCCGACCATAGCGCCGGTAGATGACGTAAAGCTGTACCTGCTGCCTGGAGCGGACATTGACGTAGTTGCGGAGCGTGTAGGAATCCGCGCCAAGCTGGCTCATCAGACCGCTGTCAGAGAAGTCCTCGCTCGCGCACTTCCAGTCGCCGCGCTCGTAGGGGATATTTTGGATGTTGGCGTCGCCGACCCCGGCATCGCTAGGGCGCGACGACAGGAACAGGCTAAGCAGAAACGAGACCGACAAAATCACGATCAGTGCCGCGAGACGGGGTTTTTTGCCGGCGGGGTCCCAGTGAAAGCTGTCCGAGGGGACGGCAGGGGCGACCAGACTTCCAGTGTAGCCTGGTTCACGAGGCGGCGGTGCGGGGATCGTGGTTTTGCTTTCCATGTTTTCGGCGCTCATGCGGTCACCTCCCCCGGTTTCGCAGTGGCTTTTGTCGCCCCGGTCAGCCGCTCCATCAGGCGTCCCACGCTGATCAGGATCGCGAAAACAAAGATAAACAGGATATAGGGTGAGGCGGTGTGAAACAGGCCCAGACCGAAGTTCTTCAGTCCAAACAGATTTTCAATAGGTTTGTCCAGGTAGGCCGAGACCAGGATAATCAGCACCATGCGGCAGACATTGGCGGCGAGCGAAATCGGCATGGCACACCAGAACAGCACCCATTTCCATGTCAGGCTAAGGCGCGACAGGTATGCCGTGATCGCATGGAGCGCCTTGATCGCCATCAGCGAGTGCAGGCCCGAACACGGATCCGCAACAATAAACTTGACCAGGTTACCTGGGTCACTGTGATCCGAACCCGGTCGCCAGAACTCGATGTTCATCCCTGCCCCAACGATGTCAATGTTCAGCGGAGCGACAATCGCTTTGGCCCCGTTGGTGGCGAGCAGCCGCAGCGGAAACGAGACAAACTGGTTCAGAAAGCCGGGAATCGGCACCATAAACAGCAGATACGCGACCGGAAAAGCGAGTTCGCGCAGCCAAGCTCCGCCCGCTACGTACCAGATCGCGCCAGCCACAAAGATCGGGATCGAGAGCGGTGATGGCCCGTTCAGGTCCAGCGCCTTTTCACTGAGGTGCAACAGCATCGCCAGAACGACCAGCCAGAGTCCCGCCGCGCTGCTTCTCATGGGCAGGGCGCGCAGTTTGTCGCGCTTGCTCCAGGTGATGTAGCCCGCAATCGGCAGGACCAGCCAGCCGTGCTGCGCGGATTCGTCGGCGACCCAGCGCCCCATCATAAAGGCGAACGTGTCCCAGTACAGCGCGGCGAAAAGCGCGGCGATCACCCCCAGCGGAACAAGCGGCAGATCTGTCTCCGGAGCGGCGGCGAGGCGGGGGGCGCTCGCGGCGGAGGGAGGGGCTGAGAGGGTCTTGTTCATTGGCGGGCAGGCGGTTCCTTGTACGTGCCGACTAGAGGCGGCGGCGAAAAGCGGCGTTTTTGAGCAGTTGTAGATCGCATCGCGGACAGGCAGGCAGGCCACGGCGCCCCACAGGCCAACGATACGATTATACGCTACCCTTCCCCCAACTGTCACCAGACACCAGGGGGTCCGCCGAATAAATTCGCTCTATAATGGTGGGAGGAACTTAACTATGGAACCCTCTGTGCCCCGAATCGAGGCAATCTATCTCGCGCCGCTGGCCCGTGCACCGATGACCATCGTCTCCGAGGCGACCCTGGTAGCAGGGCGAGGCATTGTTGGAGACCGCTATTTCGACCAGGCCGGCACGTTTTCCGACTGGCCGCTGGACCACGAGTTCACCCTGGTCGAGGCTGAGGCAATCGAGGCGGTCGCTTCCGAGTACGGCATCGTCCTCGCGCCCGGTGAAACGCGTCGGGGGGTCGTGACGCGCGGGGTCGCGCTGAATGCCCTGGTTGGGCGCCGGTTCCAGATCGGCGGCTTGGTGCTGTGCGAGGGGACGCGGCTCTGCCCGCCCTGTGCGCATCTGGAGGTGGTCACGGGCAAGGGCGGTCTGGCGCGGATGCTGGCGGGGCGGGGTGGCCTGCGCGCCCGCATTCTCACAGGCGGCGTCATTCGACCGGGCGACGAGCTGATTCTCCTTGCTCCAATCCCCGTCGCCGCTTATAATACCAAGCAGTGACCCGGCATTTTCACCAACAGTTAATGGTTCTTCTGCTCCCTCTTTGGATCGCGCTGTGCCTTCCCGTTCCGTCAGCAGCATCCCCTCGCACCTATGCCCAGGACCTCAGCCTGGCAATCGCGGCGATGGAGCAGGGCAAGCATCCCTCCGGACTGACGCCACTGCGGGCGGCGCTGACCACGGATCGCGGCGAACCGCTGGGGCTGGTCGCGCTGGGAACGCTCTACCTTCACGCGGGCAGTCCGGTCGCCGCGAGCGCGGAGTTTCGCCGCGCCCTCGTGCTC
>JACMJB010000403.1 GCA_014380815.1 Armatimonadota bacterium | reverse complement strand
AGGCATAAACCATAGTCGCCATTTTATCGGGAGTCGTTTCCCGCAGAAGAGAGTGATTGGTCCGCTCCATCACCTGAGCCGGCGAATCCGAATACCGGAATAGCACCCCGGAAACAAATTTGATCGCCGCCATCAGAATCGCCGCGCCGACACCATGTCCGGTCACATCCGCAAGTTTGCAGGTGACAACATTCTGTTCTGGATAAAGCTTCACACTCCAATAATCGCCGCCGACTGCGCCAGCAGGTACATAACGACCCGCGAACTCAAATCCCGGAACCGATGGCACGGCCCGTGGAAGGAGACGATCCTGGACGCTGCGTGCCTCCAGATCGCTGAGCTTTTTCTGCGATTCTCGCGCCGCCTGATCCAAAATGAGGCGTGCTGTATTGGGGGATGCAAGTATAAGATCGTTTACTACTGCCCCGTCAGCGTCTGCCAGCGAAAAAATCATTGGTGGGACGCTGTCGCCACCGGCATTCGGCAAGCGCGGCTGCGCCTTCCATTGCTGCACCAGGGACTCTAAAGAGGTATTCATTTGAGCAGGATACGCCAAATCCGGTTGATTGGGTGAGGCGGGGTTCTCAGAACTCATAAAAAGAGGAACTTTCACAAACGAAAAGGGCAACCCGTCCTCTCATTACCTTGCGGTCTGAGAAAGGGGTTGCCCTGTATATTCTGGTTTTATTAGGTTGTCTCTATGAGATTTTTGTGTCAGGGAGAACGCCGCTATATGGTTTTCGTTATTCGATTTTTATCCTGATTCGGGTGCTTCGGTTTTTCGGCGCTATTCTGTTGTCCACCATCACCGTCACAGTTCTTATACCGTTTGGACTTGAACTCAAAACGTATAACACCCTGTTTTTCACTTCGTTCCTGAATCTGCTTCGTCAAGGTCCATGTTTCAGACTCCACGGTTCCGATTTGATTGACCAGAGTACCGAGTGATAAAATAGGGCATGGAGACACTTCGCAGCCATCCTGACGAAGCCCTGACTGAAAAAAGCCCCGCGCTGTCGGTGGTCATACCGGCCTACAACGAAGCGGCGCGCCTGGTGCGGACACTCGAAGCGACAGCCGCCTACCTGGAGACTCGACAGGGCTCCTACGAAATTCTCATCGTGGATGATGGATCCCGTGACGCCACTGCCCGCACCGCCGCAGAATGGATCGCGCGACAGCACCTGCAGTTGGGAACAGCGCGGGTACTAAGCTACGAACCAAACCGGGGTAAAGGGCACGCGGTGCGTTACGGCATTCTGCGTGCAGTAGGCGAGAAAATTCTCTTTATGGATGCGGATCTCGCGACACCGATCGAAGAGATCGTGAAGCTGGAGGGCGCGCTCAAAGAGATGCGGGATGGTCTGCCCATTCAGGTTGCGATAGGTTCGCGGGACGTCACAAACTCGCAGCTTTTGGTGCGTCAGCCGCTCTACCGCGAAGCCGCTGGGAGGCTCTTCAACAAGGCCGTGCAGATACTGGCAACACCGGGTATTCACGATACGCAGTGTGGTTTCAAACTGCTGACACGCGAGGCGGCTCAAGCCATCTTCTCCCGCTGCACCCTGGATGGGTTTTCGTTCGATGTTGAGGCGATCTACCTCGCACGTCGGCTGGGGTACGCTGTCGCCGAAGTCCCCGTTCGCTGGGCGCACCAGGAGGGGGCTGCTGCCTTCGCGACCAAAGGCGCCTATTTGCGGCATGGTCTTCGAATGATCCGGGACATCCTGCATATCCGACAGACACATCGTGGCCTCCGCGCGCGAGCGACGGGAGTTCCGGTAAATCTCGCCTCGGATGCCGTCCTCCCTCAGCGCCCGCTGTGACCAACACCTCCAACGCCGCCCCGAAACGAGCATCAGATCTCGGTCTTGAGAATCCGACTCTGCCAGCGGCTCCTCCGCGGGGAGGGGCACGAATCGCTGGGCTGGCCCTGGGCGGTCTCCTTCTGGCTCTTTTCCTCGATGCCATTGCGGTGGAACCGTTTCGCCTGGAGGTCACCCGGCCCCAGCTTTTTTGCCCACGCCTTCCTCCGACTCTCGACGGTCTGTCAGTGCTTTTGCTCGCCGACCTGCATGCCTCGCATTGGGGCCGTCGCGAACGCCTGTTTCTTGAACTCCTGGAGACCGTGGAACGCCCCGATCTGATTCTCTGGAACGGTGACCTGATCACAGGGAGGGAGGGAATCCCCGTCGCGCTGGACATCTGCCGCCGCGTCCGCGCTCGATTCCCCGGATGTCCCACGGTTATTACGCTCGGTAATGGAGAACACAAAATAGGCGGCAGACACTGTCGGGGCTTCGTTCAGGCGCTCCGCGCGGCTGGTTTCGAGGTAATGATCAACCAGCACCGCCCTTTTCTTCTTCGTGGCGAGGAGATCACTCTCGGAGGCACCGACGATCCGTTCTACGGGTTCGCGGACCTTGAGCGGACCCTCCAGGGCGCACCCAGAGACCGCTTTACTCTGCTGTTCGCCCACTCGCCGCAGATCGCGGCGCAGGCGGCACGCCTGGGTGTGGATGCCATGCTCTCGGGGCACACGCATGGCGGTCAGGTCCGTCTGCCGCTGATCGGAGCGTTGCGGACGCAGAACCCGCTGGGACTGAAAATGGACCACGGGACGTTTGACCGAAAACGACTCGGGAGGATTCTGGGGCGCGACCCCGGCGGCGATCTGGTGACCTACATCACACGCGGTATCGGAGCCGCACAGGTGCCGTTTCTCCACTGGCTCGCCCCGCGCTTTTTGTGTCGCCCGGAAATCGCGTTTGTGACCCTGCACCGCGGCGCGCAATAACCGATGATCGGGACACTGCTGAATGCAGGAACCGTCGTGGTCGGCACGGTAGTGGGGCGGCTTTTGGGGGGGCGCCTTCCGGTTCGGATGCAGGAGACGCAAATGGCGGTGGTTGGCCTGCTGACCCTGGTCCTTGGCACCCAGAATGCGTTCGCGGTCTTTGCCGCCGGTCACCCACCGCGTGAGTTTCTGGCCGTGCTGCTTTCCCTGCTGGTCGGCTGCTGGGTCGGCGAAGCGCTTCGGCTCTCCGACCGGATCGAGCAGTCAGCGGCCTGGGCAGAGCGACGCTTTGGGGCAACGGTTACGGAGGTTACGGAAGATAAAACTGCGGAATCCGGCAGCAGTCCCTTTGTCCGCGCGCTTGTGACGACTTCCCTCCTGTTCTGTGTCGGACCCCTCACGATTCTTGGAGCCTTCGACGACGGATTGCGCCACGACATCGCAAAGCTGACGGTGAAAAGTGTTCTGGACGGGGTCTCCGCCGCCGCCTACAGCGCGGCACTGGGCTGGGGAGTGCTGCTTTCCGCGGGAACGATCTTAATCTTTCAGGGCGCGCTGACACTTGGAGCGGGTCTGCTGCGTCCCTACCTTCCTGACAATGCCATCGCAGTCATGACCGGAGCGGGCGGTGTGATGCTCGTGGGATTGGCGCTGAACGTGCTTGGGGTGACACAGACCCGCATCGCGGCGCTGCTTCCGGCAATCGTCCTCGCTCCACTGTTTCTCCGGTCGCTGGAAGCCCTTGGCGTGTGAGACCTAATCCCTGGCCTGCGAGTCCATTGGCGCAGACAAGAGATCATCCATCGCCCCGATACGAAGTGCATCCAGGAAAGCGGTTGATTTCACATCGCGCTCCAGCCGAAGACGCAGGTGGGCACGAAGCGCACGGTTGATCGCATCGCGCGCCTCAATCGGAATCTCCGTCGCCGCCAGGGCGCGGGCGTCCTCCTGATTCGCAAGACCGATGACGGTGTGAAGTGCCAGCAGGGTGAAGGGTAAGACCTCTTCACGAGCCTGAGCGGCGCAGTCCAAGCAGAGCACCCCGCCGCGGGTCGGCGAGAACCCCCCCGGCGATAGATCACCAGAAATCAGGTCCCGTTCGCAGCGGACGCAGGCGTCCAATCGTGGCTCGTAGCCGACCTGTGCCATAAGCTGAAGCTCATAGGCATGGAGCGCGGCATCCGGGTCAACGGCGCGCTGAAGCACATAAAGCGTGGAAAGCAGCAGGTCGAACGCCTCCGGGGCAGGGTCCCGCTCGACCGTCAGCCGGTCCAGAAGTTCACAGGCGTAGGTAGCGCGCAGGAACAGGCCGAAATCGCCGCGTACCAGGGGGAAGGATTCTCGGATCTCAGCCTGCGTTACGACATCCAGGTTCATGCCCTCGGCAAGCAGGGCGCGAAGCAACATCAGCGGTTCGGTCGCCCCCGAAAGCCGAGAGGTGGTTCGACGAGAGCCTTTCGCAACAGCGGAGAGTTTTCCGTATTCCCGTGTGAACAGGGTCAGGATCTTATCGGTTTCGCTGAGCGGAATACGCCGGAGGACCAGCGCATTGGTTTTATAGACTGCCACGTTTCATCTTACCGCGCGAAGAAGGAGTCGGAATCACCATCCACAGACTCCCCCTCGGCGGCGGAAACCGGAATCCATCGCGGGAGACAGCAGTACCGAAAAGT
>JACMJB010000402.1 GCA_014380815.1 Armatimonadota bacterium | reverse complement strand
TTTGAGAAAGCCCCCCCTCGTTCCGCGATGCACCAGGTTTCCCGCCGGGACGTGTCGGGTAACGAATGGGGAGAAGGAAATCAAAAGGCACACCATAATGAAGACCCTATTCGTATCTGCACCCCGACCGCCGCGACTTGCCGCGGTCCTTGCGGCCCTGACAGTCACGGGAACGGCGGCGATCGCGCCGGGAACCGCCGCCGCGCAGGCGATCAAGTTGGATATTCCACCGCCACCCGCAAGTCAGAGCGTGGTCCCTTCGGAAGTTTTTACCGGCACGGTGAAACAATTTGTAGACGGTGAAACGTTGCTGGTGACGCGCGACACCCCCGATGGCAAAGGTTCCGGGCAGGCGATTCTGATCCATCTTTACGGCGTTTCCGGTGTGCCCGCTGGTGCCCTGCCGCGTCCCAGGGCAGACGCGAAGCAGGAGCGCGGTACTACCACCGCGGTCCGCGATCTGCGCGGCGAACTGATCGGAAAAAAGGTGCGGATAGAGGTGCGCGGCAACGCTCGCCTGCGGGACGACCGGGTCGCGAAAAACGCCCTGGTCGCGCTGCTCCCGAGCGACGCCTCGGGCGCCGCCGCTCCGCCCTCGCTGGTTCAGCAGGGAGCCCCCTCCGTCGCTATTGTGCAGTCGCGCCCGCTCAATGATGCAGCCGGTGTGTCGCGCGACCTGCCGCGCGGGGCGGCCCAGCCGAATCTGGCGACCTCCAGCACGGTTCCCGCTCCCCCGGCGGCGGTGCCGGTACGCAAGGATGATGTTCTGAACTACGCGCTCGTCCGTGAGGGGCTGGCGCGCTGGAACCCGCGCGAAGCGCCGGACATGAAGGAGTTTTCTGAGGCGGAAGAGGATGCCCGCAAGAGCAAGCGGGGCCTCTGGTCGACTGGAAAAGCGAAATAGACGTCGGCGCGAACGCCGCGAACGCCGGGCCTCAAATGGTGTGGGCGACTCCCATCGGCCCGGCAAAGTTCTGCGGGAAGAAGTGGCGCAGAAACCGCTCAGCGGCGTAGCGGTCGGTCATGCCCGCCAGATAATCGAGAACTGCGCAAGCCCGGTCGGCGATCCCCATCTCCTCGGTGACACGGGCGGCGGCGGGCAGCAGATCGGGCCGCTCCATGTAGAGACGGAACAGGCGTTTCAGCAGATCGCTGCCCTTGGCAAGCTCTGCCTTAGCCGCGTTCTTGGTCGTATAGACATTGGTAAACAGAAAATCCTTGAGCCGGTTGGTCGCCCCAAGGATCGGCTCGCTCATCGCGACCACCGGTCGGTCCATCGAGGTTTCGATGACATTTTGAACCATCGTGGTGATCCGGTCGCCATGACTCTGACCCAGCCGGTGGAGCGTCTCGTGCGGCAGGTCCTCGTGGCGGAGCAGACCGGCCCGCACCGCATCGTCAATGTCGTGGTTGACATAGGCGATGCGGTCGCAGATCCGGACCACAGTCGCCTCCAGCGGCAGCGCGCTTGGGGCGGCATCCGCACCCGGCAGGTCGGCGCGGCCTTTGGAGTGCCCCAGGATGCCGTCGCGTGTCTCTCCGGTCAGATTCAGCCCCCGCCCCCCTTTCTCCAGCACATCCACCACGCGCAGGCTCTGCTCGTAGTGCCGAAAATGCTGATCGGGGAGATACTCACGCAGCACATCATCCAGCGCCTGCTCACCCTCGTGCCCGAACGGCGGATGGCCCAGATCATGGGCCAGCGCGATCGCCTCCGTCAGATCCTCGTTCAGACGCAGGGCGCGGGCGACTGTTCGAGATACCTGCGCGACTTCAAGGGTATGGGTCAGACGGGTGCGCGTATGGTCCTCGTCCGGGTCCAGAAATACCTGTGTCTTGTGCTTCAGGCGCCGAAATGCCTTGCAGTGCAGCACACGGTCCCGATCCCGCTGAAAGGCGGTGCGGATCGCATCCGGCGCTTCCGGAAGCAATCGTCCCCGGCTCTCCGAGGCCTTTGCGGCATATTGGCTCAGGATTTCCTGCTCCAGCGCCTCCGTGCGTTCGCGTATCGTCGTAGTCGTGGTCATTCTTTTCGTTTTTCGCCGGAGGGTTATCAGGTCGGCGCTCCAGGGCATCGAGCAGTTCCTTGCAGAACGAGATCCTGATGGATTTTACCGTTTCTCTTTAGCATTCCCGAAAGAGGAGGCGATAGAGAGGCATCTCACGCGAAAGGAGGCAGCAAACCCATGAGCTTTATGCTCAAGTCCGCCTCCGAGGGCGGGCGCTTCTAACTGAATTGTTCTCGTGGTGCACCACAGGCAGCAGTTCTGCTTCGGGAAGCAAACCCTCGGAACCGCACGGCGGCGATGACTGAAGAGTCATCGCCGCCGTGTTTGTTTTTCGACATGGTCTGGAAATCCCCACCGAGAAGCCGGATCCGGTTTGACAGAACGGTTTGCGCCGTGCTACCGTTCTGTCAGTATGGCACCTGTTCCCGCACCCCCTTCTCCGCTGCCCCCTGCCCCTCCCGCCGCTGCCGCGAAGTCTTCCCGCAGACCGCTCTTCTTCGGACCGCTGCCGCTTCGGCTGCGCGCGGGCGCAAGCGGGGTGGTGTTTATGCCCGACCCCGAAAGCGGCGCGGTTCAGCCGCGCGGCGATGCCCTGCTTTCCCTTGCCGCCGATGCCGGAAACGCGAGTTACGAACTTTTCACCGACGACCGCCTCAACATCGTCCGTGAGGACAACGAGGTTCAAAGTGTCCGGCTCACTTACCGGCAGGGACTTGGCGGCGGGTGGGAAGGGGCCGTTACCGGATCGCTGCTGTCTCGCAACGGGGGCGGGCTGGACAATCTGATCGCCTGGTGGCACCGGCATATCCTGGGCTATCGTGACCCGTTCCGCGAGGGCAACGCGCAAAACACCGCTTTCTTTCAGTTCGCGCAGGAAGGTCAGGCCGTTATTAACCTGCCCAACGCGAACGCCACCACTGGCCTGCTGGTGTTCCAGGCGAAGCGCCAGATCGTCGCCCGGACCGAAACGCGGCGCCCGCTACTGGTCGCCGTGCGTGGGTCGCTGAAACTGCCGCTGCGTTCGCAAGCAAAAAGTCAGTATCTGGATAATGGCGCGACCGATGTTCTCGCGGGGATCAGCGCCTCGTACCGGCCTGGCGGGCGCGTGTTTCTGCATACGGACTTCTGCGGACTTTACGCGGGAACGGGGAATGTGCTGGCGCTTCGCGGGGGCAGACGTCTTCTGCCGCAGGTCATTCTCGCCGGGGAGTATGCGCTCAGCGACAGAACCAGTCTGGTCGTGCAGTACGAAGAAGCGATGTACCCGTTCTCTCCGCGCCTGCCGAACCACCCGGACCGCCGTCGTCAGACCAGCTTTGGGGTCTGGCATGACGCCTCGCCGGACACGCGGATTTTTGCCTCGTTCTCGGAAAACATCGCCGGTTTTCAGGTCACTTCGCAGGCGCCCGATTTCCAGGTTTCGGCAGGGGTCCAGCAACGACTTTAGCAGGTTGCCTTAAACAGACACCGCCCTGGCTGCCTGATCGGCGATCCAGACCGCATAGCCAAGCATAGGGGACAAGAGGCATGCGGTCACGGCGGCGATCCATCCGAACAGCCGCAGCGATGGCGGCAGCATCCGCCGCTGGAGCATCCCCAAACTGATTCCAAGCGGCACTACCGCCAGCGGGAGGATCGCCAGGCCCGCGAGCAGGACCCGGATCGCCTCCAGCCGTATCGGGATCGCGTTCGCGATGAGAAACAGCGCGAGACCGCCGAAGTGGATGAGCACCATTCGGAGCGCCGCCTCGCGCGCTTCGGGAGATAGGATCACCCGGCTCCGGGCGTTCCAGAGAAATAGGCTGCAGCCCAGCATCAGTAGCGGCAGCAGGAACACCAGAATGGTCCCCACCCAAGCAATCAAAGCGGCTCCGGCACCCATTACGCATCGCTCTCCCGTGCTTTATCCCCTTACTAACGGCAGCGACGGGAAATGGTTACGGCGAACGGTGTGCGCCTTAGATCAGCCACTCGGACTCCTGTGCCTGCTGCAGGCTGAGATAGCCTCCCTGCCCCTCGGTCGCTTCGTAGCCCGTCACCTGCCCGTTTTGCCAATGAAAAACATACGGACTGATCCCCTGCTGCGCGGTCGCTCGCCCGAACACGCCCGTGGCGGCATCCAGCATATACTTACGGGCGGGCCAGTCCGCCGCGCCGCCCGCGCCCGCCAGCAGCCAGCCGCGCTTGGGGACGATCACCACAAGCTCGCGGGAATTGACGACCCTGCTGGCCTCCGTGAGGGCCGCGCTGTGGAGCAGCAGTTCGCTGGAAAGATCGTCCATCGGGCCCAGCGTGGGTACCTTCCGCATCGAAGTAATCATCGCCCGGACTATCCAGGGCTTTTTTAACAGTAACCCCCGCTTTTCCGTCACCTGCCAGGTCACTGGCTGCAGTTCCAGGTGACGCTGGGCCTCCGCGATCTGCTGCCGGGCAGCCTCCGGACTCGGTCCGGTGCGCGCGATCAGGTCATATTGCCCGTCAGTCACACCGGTCGCGACGGTGACCCAGGGCGTTTGGGTATCACGAGTCTCGCGCGACCCGATCAAAGGGCGGCACAGGTGGCGGTCGGCTGAGTCCCAAGTACCCGGCATCAAGATAAAGTATGCAGACATATTCGGTTTCGGTCCTTTCCCGTCGCCTCATTTATTAGCCCGTTATCAGGCCCATTAAACGTCCTGCCTGCGCGGCGGCGGCAGTCAGGAAGTGGGCGGCAGCGGGCGATGCGCGGGGGCAATCGCGAAACTGGAGTCCGAGCCGGGTGACGGGGTGGATTCGTGGCGCTCGCGAGCGCAGAGGCGCCGGTCCTCCGCCAGGAGGTAGTCCGCGATGCCATCAATGACGGCGGCCTGCACCGCCTCCAGCGTCTGCATCAGGCGGCGCTTCAGGCGCGTATCCATCCGCGAGGCTGGGTAGGTGTGCCCGTCCATCTCCGCGATCAGCCGCTCGATCCGATCACTGAAGTGCTGCGCAGCCACCAGTTCCTTGTCGCTCTCGACGCGCAGGGACTGCATGGCGACAGGATTCATGTTATAAGTGGTGCCCGGCTTTGGTCCGCGTTTGCCCATATCCGTGTTTCTGTTGCTCCTGCCGTTAGATATACCTCGCGGAGCACCCTTTTATCAAACAAATGTTTGTTTTTTGTTCACTTGTGTTCCGTTTTCTGCGGGCCTGGTAGAGTATAGGTGGTTCGGACAAGCAGAAGGGCACCGCAATCGGCGGGTTGAAGGCCAGTTGCGGTGCCCTTTACGGAGCCTGGATTGGTCCTGTTGATTCCGTTAATCCTGCTCCTCGATACGGCGCAGGAACTGAGGAGCGTATCGCTCTCCCGCAGTTCCCCCCTGTGGCAAAGCAGCGCTGATCTGGCGCAGTTCGTCCGCCGTCAGGCTCATGGTGGAGGCCGCCGCGTTCTCTTCCAGGTAGGTGCGGCGCTTGGTGCCGGGGATCGGCACGATGTCGTCGCCCTGCGCCATCACCCAGGCCAGCGCAAGCTGACCCGCCGTCACTCCTTTTTCGCGGGCAATCGCTTCGATCTTACCGACCAGCAGTAGATTTTTGTTGAAGTTCTCGCCCTGAAAACGCGGCGAATGGCGGCGGAAATCATCAAGGGCAAGATCCGCTTCGGCCTTGATCTGTCCGGTGAGGAAGCCCCGTCCCAGCGGACTGTAGGGCACGAATCCGATCCCCAGTTCGCGGCAGGTCGGCAGTATTTCGTCTTCCGGGTCGCGGCTCCACAGCGAATACTCCGTCTGCAGCGCGGCGATCGGATGAATCGCTGCCGCGCGGCGAATATTCTTCGGTGATGCCTCGGAAAGCCCCAGAAAGCGCACCTTTCCCGCCGTCACCAGTTCCGCCATCGCCCCGACCGTCTCCTCAATCGGCGTTTCAGCATCCACGCGGTGCTGATAGTAAAGATCAATCACCTCCACACCGAGCCGTTTCAGCGAGGCGTCGCAGGCGGACCGAACGTACTCAGGCTTCCCACTCACCCCGGCAAACCCGCCCTCCGGCGTCCGGACATTGCCGAACTTAGTCGCAAGCGTCACCTCGTCGCGCCGGTCCGCAATCGCGCGCCCGATCAGGATTTCGTTGTGGCCCGTGCCGTACATATCGGCGGTATCCAGGAACGTGATCCCAAGGTCCAGCGCGCGGTGAAGCGTAGCGATGGACTCGGCCTCATCCGTCGGTCCATAGAATTCCGACATTCCCATGCATCCCAGTCCTTGGGACGAGACGAACAGCCCGGACCTACCTAGCTGCCGCTGCGGGATACTGGTAGGTGTCTGTGTCTGTATCTGCGTTTGACTCATTTGATACCGTTGGTACCTTCCTTTTCACTGGTGCTGACCGCCTGCTCCAGTCCCAGGCGATCGTAGTTTTCGATCTTCCATTCGATTGCGGAAAGGCTGGCCTGAAGCTCCGCGATCTGCAGGCGTACCCGCTCGCGGTGCGCTTCCAGCATCGCCTTGCGCTCCTCCATGGTAATGTTTCCCTGGCGCATCAGGTCCGCGTAGCGCTGCATCTCGCTGATCGGCATGCCGGTGGTCCGCAGCCGCTTCAAAAACTCGATAAACGTCAGGTCGCGGTCCTGGTAGCGCCGGTGCCCGCTACCATCATCACGCCGGATGGACGGGATCAGACCTGCCCGCTCGTAGTAGCGCAGCGTGTGGACACTCAGCCCGGTCTGGGCCGCCGCGGCCTGAACCGTCAGGGCGGTTTCCGCTTCTCCCGTCTTGTTCTTCATGGTTTCCGGATTCCTCACGCCCTTAGCGTACACCTTAGAGCGTGCTCTAAGTCAAGGCTCCGGCGAAATAAATATCGCGCTCTCATAATCGGGAAGGAGGCCTCCTCAGTCGGAGGCCTCCTTCTGTTTGCGTTTGCTACTCGCGACCGCTGCGGCGTGGGTTACGGTTACGGTACCCGCCACACCTTGACGATCCCCCGCAGATCCCCGGTCGCCAGGCGTGAGCCATCCGGCGAGAAGGCCGCCTTCATCACCTGGCTTCCATGCCCGACCAGCTCCGCCTGCTGCCGACCAGTTGTCGCATCCCAAAGGGCAATGGTCTTATCCTGTCCGCCAACTGCAACCCGCGTTCCGAGCGATGACACGGCAACGGTGTTCAGAATCGTCCCCTTTCGGTCTCGGAGTGTTCGCAGCAGTCTGCCAGACTCCGCGTCCCAGATCAAGACGATCGTCCCACGCAGGAAGGTTCTCTGCAGGGCACTACCGGCGGCTACGATCCGGCGACCGTCGTCCGACACGGCCACGGCGGTGATATCCGCGTCCGGCGCTTCCAGGGTGCGCTGCAGGGTGCCGGTTTGAGCATCCCATACCTGCAGGGTGCTGCTTGTCACGGTCTGACCGCCCTCCGCCTTCACCAGGTTGCCACGCCAGGTGACCAGGCTGTTCAGGGGCGGCGCGAGCGCCGCCCGGAAGAAAGACTGCCGACCAAAGTAGGGCGTTTTCAACGAAGGCTTTCCGGTGCGCGAGTCCCACGACATTATTCGGGCGCTCATCTCCTTGGTACTCTCTCCATAAACGGTGGATTCGACGACATCGGACCGGGTCGTGTGCGTCATGACGGTGGCACCGTCCGATGAGAAGACGAGCGGACCGAGCCAGTCCTCATTATTCTTACTGGGTACGGAATCCTCCCACAGAACCCTGCCGCGTGCCCGCAGATCACGAACCTGCAAGTCGGTGCGAACCAGCTTTTTGTTCTGAAATTCCGCACTGGTCGCC
>JACMJB010000401.1 GCA_014380815.1 Armatimonadota bacterium | reverse complement strand
TGGGCTATCGGTGTGTACCGGGACTGGGTGGATCGCATCGCGGCGGCGGGTTTTGGTATCTTGGTCGAAAACGAGGCGCAGGGCTGCCTTCTGGGTTCCGTCGCCGAGATCCAGATGTTTTTCACTGCCCTGGACCGTCCCGTTGCCCGGTATACCTGGGATGTTCAGAACTTATGGCAGAGCGGCACATTTCCAAGCCTGGAGGTCTACCGCCACCTGCGCCCGTTGATCGGGGCGGTTCATTTGAAGGGCGGGCGCGCCAGCGAGGACGGCGAGACGCTGGAATGGGCCGCGTCGCTGGATGAAGCCTCCTGGCCGGTGCTTGAAATCGTGCGCGCTGTTGTCGAGGATGGCGTAGCGCCCTATCTTTGCCTGAATCCGTCGCATGGCCGCAAACCGGCCTCCTGGAATGTCTGGGAGGTGGCGCAGCGCGAAGTCGCGTTCCTGCGCCGCGAAATCGAGGGAATCGCATGAGCTACCAACGAGATTTTGAAACGCGGCTGCGTGTCGCTGTCGTGGGTGTCGGTTCCCATGCCTACCGTAACATCCTCCCCGCGCTGCACTATCTGCCGGTCGAACTGGTCGCCCTGTGCGATGTGAACCTCGAACTGGCCCGGCGCACCGCGTCCGAGTATGGCGTTTCACGCGTCTATTCCGACACCGCGGAGCTTTACCGTAACGAATCCCTCGATGCCGTCTTCCTCTGCACCGGCCCTTCGCATCACCCGCGACTGGCATGCGAGGCATTCGATGCCGGGCTACATGTCTGGACCGAAAAACCGCCCGCCCTGCGCGCTGCCGAGGTGGAAGAGATGCTGCGCCATCGGGGAGACCGGGTCAGCGTTGTCGGCTTCAAAAAAGCGTTTCTTCCGGCCACCGAGAAGGCACTGGAACTCTTCACCGGCAGTGCGGAGAACCCAGCCCGTTATGCGCCGATCCGCACGATCCTGGCGGTCTACCCGATGAGCATCCCTACCGACGGCGCGCGAGTTCTGGAGACCCGTGAGTTCAATAACTGGCTTGCGAACGGAGTCCATCCACTCGGGTTTCTGCTCGCGGTCGGCGGATCTGTGGCGTCAGTGACCACGCACCGCGGCAAGCATGGTGGCGGCGCAGTCGTTCTGGAATTCGAGAGCGGGGCGATTGGTAACCTCCACCTCGCCCAGGGCGGCAGCAGTTCTCAGCCGCTGGAGCAGTATGCCGTTTTTGGTGACGGGGTCCACCTGACCATTGACAACACCAGCCGGGTGACTCTGCACCGCCCCATCCCGTTTGCTTACGGGGAGACCACGACGTTCGCCCCGCCTGGTGAGGACTCCGGCGCGGTGGTCTGGGAGCCGCAGAACATGCTCGGAACCCTGGAGAACAAATCCGCCTTCACGCAGGGGACCTACGGCGAACTGCGGCACTTTTGCGACTGCGTGCTAGCAGGGAGACCGGCGGAGCGGGGGACGCTGGAGTTTGCCCTGCACCTGATGCGCGTTTATGAGGCCGGACTCCTCTCTGAAGGGGAGCGTTTCGTGCTTGGAGGGGAATCCTAGCGCCCCCAAAGCATGATGGGAGAACCGATGTCGGCTTGCGTGCAGGGTGCGTCTGCCCTAGAGCGTCTGATCGCGCGCCCTCTCCGACTGCTGCTGCCACCGCTCCCAATCCGCGGTGGTGTCTATATCAAAGGCACCGCTGGGAAATGCGACCGCTGCCGCGTCGCCTGCCCTTCGGTGGGCCTCGATAATAGATCTTGCGCCGCTCCCGCCGCTCAGTGCGGCGAGTTCGGGAAGAACGGTTCGGTCGAACAGGCACGGTACGCCCCAGGTGTCGCCGTACTCAGAGGCGATAACCCTCTTTCCGGTCTCCCGATACGCCGCGCAAAGCTGACGGAGGAGCGGATCACGGACCAGGGGCTGATCGCAGACGAGAAGCAGAACGGCGTCGAAGGGCGTACCCACGGCGAGCAGCGCGGAAATACCCGTCCGGATCGAGCTGCCCATCCCTGTTTCCCACTCGGGATTGAATATCGCTTGCGCCAGGGGCAGAGCTTGCAACGCTGCCTCTATGGAGTGCGTCTCCGCTCCGGTGACGACAATGACCGGGGGAGAGGCCACAGTCTCCGCGGCGCGAACCGCCCGTACCACGAGCGGTTCGTCTTCGCTGCGGAGCAACTGCTTCGGCTGACCCAGGCGCGTCGAACCCCCGGCGGCGAGAACGATGGCGGCAACCCGCATCGTGCCTACTTCGCCGTGCGCAGGCACGTCACTTTTTCCGTCGCTGGTAACGGAGAGTTTTCCTCCGCCCCCGCGCGCGCGTGAATGGTGCCCCCTTGGCCGCGCAGTGGACCGCCGCTGCGCCCAGTCAGTACCGCCTTTATCTCGGAGATCGCCGACAGGGCGATCTCTTCCGGCGTGTCCGCGCCGATGTCGAGTCCGACCGGCGCGTGGAGTTTTCGCAGCGCATCCGGCGCGACGTTTTCGCCGCGACGCGCCAGTTCGGCAAGAAGCCGCTCCGCACGCTTGCGCGGTCCCAAAACCCCGACGTAGCATGCAGCAGATCGCAGAACTGCTGGGAGCAGTGCCAGGTCGTCGAAATACTGATGGGTCATCAGCAGAACGGCTGTGTTCGCGTCAAAAGAGATGTGTTGCGCGAGCACCTCCGGTGGTCCCGCGATGACCGCATCCGCCCCGGGAAAGCGTCGCATCAGAGCTTCCTCATATCCGATCGCAGCGCCTGGTGCGCGGGGATCTGCGACGGTCACATGCCAGCCCAGCTCTTTCGCCAAACGGATGACTGGCAAGGTGTCGTGTCCGGCTCCGTAGATCACCAGCGGGGTAGGGGGGATGATCGCTTCCCAGAACACGGACACGGTGCCACCGTCTTCCAAGAGGTAGAGGCAGTTCCGCGAAACGCGCTCCGCCAGCACGGTCCGCGCATCCCGCCGCATCCTGCTCTGCAGCGCTGCGTCAGCGAATGTTGCTCCGGTCTCCGATATGCCGCACCAGAACCGTTGTCCGACCCAGTCGGAGTCCCCAGACGATTCGTAAATGGTGGCATAAGCGCCCTCCTGCCGGGAAGCGAGACACCGCCGCAGAAACGCGAACGACTCCGGCTCTGGCTCCGTCTCCGTTTCAGCCTCGGTCTCGTCACCCGGCAGCCGCTCCAGCAGGACCCGGACAACCCCGTTGCATCCGAGGCCGAGGCCCCAGGCCATCTCCTCATCGTCCTCTATAGTGGAGTCGTAAGTTACGAGGGCGTGCCCGCTGGCCTGCGTCCGCCACCAGGCTTTCCGCAGAATGTCCCCTTCGAGGCAGCCTCCGCTGACGCCCCCCGCGACCCAGCCGTGCTCGCTCAGCAGCAGCCGGGCTCCGGTGCGCCGGTAGGTAGAGCCGCGCACCTCGACCACGGTCGCGAGGACCGCCGCTTCGCCGCGCTCACGCAGCGGTCTCGCAGCGCTGAGTATCTCTAGTAGTTCTTTCATAGGATGAGTTTCGTGTTCCGCTGCGGTTATCCGATCACCTTGTCCGGCGTGATCGGCAGTTCTCTCAGACGCCTGCCGATCGCGTTGAAAATGGCGTTGGAGATGGCTGCCGGAACACCAACGATACCGATCTCTCCCACCCCACGAACCCCGAGGCGGTTGATGTGCGGGTCCGGAATGTTCACGAACTCGACCTGGATATTCGGCACGTCGGCATGGGCGGCGACATGGTAATCGGCGAGATTTCGGGCGACCGGGCGACCATTGCGCGGGTCGTATGGGGTCTCTTCGGACATCGCCATCCCGATCCCGAAGCCCACCCCACCCATGATCTGGTTCCGTGCGGTCTTGGGATTCAGGATCGTCCCAGCATCCATCACGGAAGCCCAGTCCAAGATACGGACCACACCGAGTTCGGAGTCTACCCGCACCTTGCAGAACTGTGCCCCGAACGAGTGGAAGGAATACTTTTCTTCGTCACGATCCGTTTCCGCACTCGGCTCGACAAGCACGCAGGGCGGCTTTTGACGCTGCTTCAGACCACCACTGTCGCGTGCCGCCCGCATCGTCTCGGCGCGCGCGCACGCCTCGATATACGGCTGTCCGGTGCGCTGGACCACGGCAGCAAGAGTCTCACCGACTTTGGGCTGGTCCTCCAAAAAGACGCGTCCTTCGCCAAAACTAAGTTCGGCGACCCGGCGCCCCTTTAGCGGGGACCGGGCATCGGCGACTGCGAGAGCGGCGATGGCCTGCAGCGCCATCTCCGCCGCCTCGACTGCAGCGGGTGCAACCGAGGCAGTCAGCCAGGACCCCCCCGCGACGGGAGCGGCGGGGAAAGTGGTGTCGCCGAGTTCAAAGACTACCTTCTCTATCGGCAGGCCCAGCGCGTCCGCGGTTACCTGGCGGAACACGGTGTATGCGCCGGTCCCGATGTCGTTCCCGCCCGCCGCCGCGACGGCGCGTCCATCGGGATACAGTCGCACTCTTGCCCCGGCGGCCTGTCGGTTGCCGGGATAGGTTGCGGTCGCCACACCGTAGCCGATCCGGTAGCGGCCCTGCTTCAGCATTCCCGGCTCCGCGCGGCGATCCTTCCAGCCGATCATCTCCGCGCCGCGTGCATAGCATTGCCTTAACTGTTTGCTCGACCAGGGGATTTTCTTTTGCGGGTCCATTTCGGCGTAGTTCTTGAGCCGTAACTCCACCGGGTCCAGCTTAAGCGCATAAGCCAGTTCGTCCATCGCCACTTCCAGCGCGAACGTTCCGGGAGCCTCTCCCGGCGCCCGCATGTAGGTCGGGGCGCCGATATTGACATTGACCACGGCATGTTCCATGGCGAAGTTCGGCACCTCGTAGAGGACCGCTGAAGCGAACGCGGCGGTTTCAAAGAACCGGCTCGGTTCGTGGGAGTCCGTGAGAACGTCGTGCCGCATCGCGGATATATCGCCATCGGTGCTGGAACCGATGCGCAGGACCTGATCGGTCGCCGGGCGGTGCCCGGTCGTGGTTGTCATGTGCTGCCGCAGCAGCGCAAGCTTTACGGGACGCCCCACCACCCTGGCTGCCATCGCCGCGATCAGGGTATGCGGCCAGACACCGCCTTTGGTGCCAAAGCCACCGCCCGTGAAGTGACAGACGACCCGCACATCAGTTGCTGGTATACCGAACATACCCGCGAGGGCGCGCTGGGGTCCGCCGACCCCCTGAGACGCATCGTACACGGTCAGTTTGTCGCCTTCCCAGGAAGCAATCGTCGCGTGTGGTTCCAGCGGATGATGGTGTTCATGCGGCGTTTTGAAGGTCGCTTCGATCTTCCGGGCGGCAGAAGCGAAGGTGCTGTCGGGAGTCCCACGCACAAGCTGTGCCTCCCTGCCATTGTTCCCCTTGGGCTTTTTGGCGGTATCTCGCCCCTCCTCCATCACCACGAACGGCGTCTCCGTCCGGTAGTTGACTTTCACCAGCGTCGCGGCATAGCGTGCCTGCTCATACGTCTCCGCGACCACTGCGGCGATCATCTGCCCGTTGAAGCGGATCACGTTGCTCTGAAACGGCAGGACGCTCTCGCCCACCTGCATCCCCACGCTCTCCAGAGTCTCGGGCGGCGCGAGTTTCGGACGGTTGAGGTGCGACATAACAAGAAGCACGCCCGGCGCGGCCTGCGCGGCCCCCAGGTCGAAACTCTCGATCGTCCCTTTGGCAATCGTGCTCTGCACTGGCACCGCGTACGCCAGGTTCGGGAGCGACCACTCCGCCGAATACTTTGCAGCCCCGGTGACTTTCAACCGCCCGTCCTGCCGGTTAACAGACTGTCCTGTCGCGTTCATGTTGTTGCCGTATTTCTACTTTCTGCTGCCGTTGGGACGACCATCTTCGCGGGGGTAAGCGGCAATGACCGGTAGCGGATTCCGGTGGCGTGATACACGGCATTGGTGATCGCCGCCGCCGTGCCAACGATGCCGATCTCGCCAAGACCACGCGCCCCCGGCCCAGGGATCTGTGGGTCAGCAATATCGAGGGTCTCCACGGTGATAAGTGGGGTATCCGCCATGCTCGGTATATGGTAATCCGCCAGGTCTCGGATCACGGCGCGGCCGGTACGGGAATCGTAGATCGTTTCTTCCGTGAGTGCCATCCCGATCCCGAAACCGATCCCGCCATGAAGCTGAGACCGGGTCGTCTTGGGATTTATCACGCGCCCGACATCATAAACCCCCGCGACCTGCGCGATGCGTACCGTGCCCAGTTCGGGATCTACCCGCACCTTGGCAAAGACCGCGCCGAACGAGGAGAACGAGAACGCTTCCCGTTCCGGCCCGGGCTTTGCCTCTCCGTCCGCCGTGATATGCTTCCGCTGCGTCCGCCGCAAAATCGCGGTGTATTCCTCGCCGCGCCCGGGGTCCGAGCGAAGAAACAGCCGTCCGTTAGACGCCCCGATATCTTTAAGTTTCGCACTGTACAGCGGCGACGATACCTCCGCGACCGCAAGTTCCATCAGCTGCCGCTTCGCCTGTGTCGACGCTTGTTCGATCGCCGCGCTGACGCTGACCGTGGTGGCGGAGCCGCCCGCCGGCGGTGCCTGCGGGAAGTCGGAATCCCCCAGCTCAAATCGCACGCGGGCAAGCGGCAGACCAAGCGCATCGGCGGCGACCTGCGCCAGAATCGTGTAGGCACCGTTTCCCTGATCATGGGTCGCGCTCCGCACCACGGCGCTGCCGTCCGCGGATAGGATGATCCGCGCCGCCGCGCCGCGCTGCCCGGCGGGATATATCGTGGTTGCCATGCCGTAGCCCACAAGATACTGCCCCTCGCGCATCCTTCGCGGCTGCGAGGGGCGCCTGTCCCAGCCAATCAGCTCTGCGCCCCGGGTGTAACACTCCTTTAAATGCTTGCTCGACCAGGGCTTGCCATTCTCTGGGTCCACGTCGGCGTAGTTACGAAGCCGAAAGGTGAGCGGGTCCATCCCCAGCTTTTCGGCGAGTTCGTCCATTGCAGTCTCCTGCGCCCAGGTCCCCGGAGCCTCGCCGGGCGCCCGCATCGGGCAGGGTGTCGGCAGGTTAAGCCGGACCAACTCGTGACTGATCTCCAGGTGGGGCAGAGAATAGAGGATCTTCGTAGTGCGCCCGCATGGTTCGATGTAGCCGGAGATGGCCGATGAATGCGTCCGCGTCGTGTGGAGAACTGCTCGAATCTCCCCGCCCGCTTCCGCGCCGATCGCATACCCCTGTTCGGTAGCTGCCCGCTGTCCCGCGAGCAGGAACATCTGCTGGCGTGTCAGCACCAGCTTCACTGTGCGACCGGTTGCCTTCGCCGCCAGTGCGCAAAGGATGGGGGTATTCCACTGAAATCCCTTGGCCCCGAAAGCGCCGCCGATGAACTGCGAGACGATGCGCACATTCGCGGTCGGCAGGCCGAAAACCTGGGCCAGGATCGTCTGGTTTCCTTTGAGGTTACGGCAGGTGTCATATAGGGTGAGCTGCGCCGACGCACGATCCGGCATCCGCACCCAGAGCGCGATAGTCGCGGACATTTCGAGAGGGCTATGGTGTTCGATGGGGGTTGTGTAAGTGTGCGAGACACGCACGGGTGAGGCGTCGAAGACGCCGCGGACCGCAGCCGCATCCCCGCCCCGCGTAGCCTGCAGGGCTTCGTCCGGCCTGCCGAGGAACTTGTCCGGGCGCGTCGCCATGGAACCGGCGTTCATCACCAGTTTTGGTGCCACGGCATCATATTCGACCCGCACGAGCGTCGCGGCGTGTCGCGCTTGCTCGAACGTTCTGGCGACCACAAACGCCACGGGCTGACCGGCGAAATAAACCTGCGCTGCCTGCAGCGGCAGGTACTCCTCGCCGACTCCACCATCGCCGAGCAGCCTAATGCCGCTGAGTTCGGCGGGAATCGGCAGCAGCCTGGGCGCGTTCTCGTGGGTCAGCACCTTTAGAACGCCGGGGGCGCGTTCGGCAGGCGCGGCGTCTACTTGCCGAATCCGTCCGCTGGGTACCGTGCTGCCGACAATCACGCCGTAGACCAGATCGGGCAGATCCAATTCCGCCGTATAGCGCGCTCCGCCGGTGACTTTCAATCGCCCGTCGAGACGATCTATCGGTTGTCCTATGGACTCCATTTCAACTGTTTTCCCTCTGCTAGCGCTACCCGACACCGCTTCTCACCGCCCGTTAGTGGTATGGTGAGACATCCGCAGAATATCCCGCGCCGAGGATCGTTTGCCCATCGGTCAGCATCCCAACGCCGTGCTCTCCCTCGAACTCCGCGCTGAAATTAAGCACGGCGATCGGTTTTTCGTACCGATACGTGTTTTTCCAGAGGACGATTCGGCGCAGCCGCATCCGCCCCAGAAGATCGTCGGGACCCTGAGGCGCAGGTTCGATCCCCTCGGAGACCTCATCCAGAGCATCGTGCCACCACATGCCCGAATCGGGTCCGCGCCCGTTGAAATCGTCCCACAGAGCCGCCGTAACCCGCGAAGCCAGTTCCTCGTGATGGGTCAGCACCGCCGCCGCCACCGCGACAGCAGCGGCGGACGGCACATCGGATCCATCCTCGGCAGAGAACATCAGCTCGTAGTTCCCCGTCGGCGGCGTGGGGGGACCGTATCCGTTCTCAAAGACGAACGCATCAAACCCCGGTGCGGGCACCGTACCTACCCACGCATAACCGTTGAACGTGAATCGTCCCCACTGCGGGTG
>JACMJB010000400.1 GCA_014380815.1 Armatimonadota bacterium | reverse complement strand
GGTTCAGGCGGTTTTCTGCCATATAAAGCAGGGGGCTTGCGGTCGTACCCTTTCACAGCCCCGAACTTGAAAGAGCAGAGACAAAGCAATGAAAACGGGACGGCGGACGGTATTAGCGGGAATGCTGGGAGCGGTAGTAGCGGGCGTGCTGCCTGCTCTGCCGGCAATGAGTCAAACTGGCAGTGGGCGGCGATTTGATTTTGGCCTGACGGACCCAGGCCCGGATTTGAACACGGGGTACACTCGTGTTTTGACCACCCATACCACCGCTAATATGATCGCGAACGGACGGACCTGGGGATGGGTATCTAATACAGGGCTGGCCGCACGTGACCGAGGTGGACCCGCACCCCTGCAGCGGGATTTTATCTTCCTCAACTCCACCGCAGCTCGTACCTTCCGGATCGGCGCTCTGACACCGGGGCGTTACCGTATCACCGTTCTTTCAGGAGACCTGACTAATGGTGATCATTACACACGCGTTCAGGTACCCGGTATTGATGGGGCAGCAGCACTGCCCGTTTTACATCCGGGAACAGCCCAGTATGTAACACTGACGGCGACTCTGGTTGTCCCGCAGGGAAGCACGACTTTAGACATCACCTTTGACGCAACACAGATAAACTGGGTGGTGAACGCACTGATCCTGGAACCGGTGACAGATGCAGAAACTCCCCGCGTTACGATAGCCTGGAACCCGCTTCCCGCCAGCCTGTGGAGCCTGCCTACGGACGATCCGACTGCTGCGATGCTCGCCGGACACCGAACCCGTGTGGCGAGCAATATGGGGATGTCATTCCAGCCGACCGGCCTGACACGCTCACATTATCTCTCCCTGATCACGGGCCAGGTGGACTTCTGGAAAACGAAACAGAACCCGGCAAACGGCGCGATCATTGACCCATACCTGAACCGCGAGTTCCAGTACAGCACGCCCGCCTACGCCCATGCCGCCGCGACCCTGGTCGCTTATGCGGGACGCGCGGACCTTCTGGAGACAGCGGCGCTCGCGCTGGACTGGTCGGCTAGAACGCTCTCGACACGCAGAGCGGCAAGCGGTCACGAAGATTTCTTCGCCCCGATGATCGCCCATGCGATTCGTCTGCTCAAGCCGTTCGTGCCTGCCGAGCGCTCCGCCCGCTGGGAGTACGACATCTGGTTTTTCGAGCCGTTAATCACCTATCGATTCGGTGCGGGCGTCAACAACTGGAACATCGTGGCAGCCTGCGGCGAAGCGATGTTCCAGACAATGAAAATACGCGATGCCGGTCATCCTTTTGTCGCGGCGAGTTTCGCCAGACAGGGAGATAATTTCGATTCGACACTCGGCTTGTATCTGGAAGAGGCCATGCCGTATGACCAGTTCCCGCGCCTGTGGGTCAGTGATCTGATCGGGCGCGGCTACAGCGGGCCGTACACTCAGGAACTGAACGAGACCCTGCGACGCGGATCGATCACGAGCCTGTTTATGCAGTCACCCACGGGAGAGCATCCCGCAGGCGGTCGGTCCGCGCATCACCAGTGGAACGAGGCGCAGCAGTGCGTGATCTACGAAGTCTACGCGGCCCGCGCCCTGACAAACAGCGATGGGGAATTGGCGGCGTACTTCAAGCGGGCAGCACACCTTTCTCTGCAGTCGATGCAGCGCTGGGTACGCCCGTCCGGCGAGATGCAGATTGTCAAGAACTGGATTGACCCGTCGCAGAACTTCGGCTACGAGACGTACTCGTCCCACTCTCAGTACAATCTGCTCGCGATGTCGATGCTGGCAATCGCCTATGAGCACG
This sequence comes from Armatimonadota bacterium, assembly GCA_014380815.1. GTDB lineage: Bacteria > Armatimonadota > Armatimonadia > Armatimonadales > Armatimonadaceae > JACMJB01. The sequence continues at coordinate 4,525 of JACMJB010000400.1, read as the reverse complement.
CCGAAACGACTGAGGGCATGGCGGAACTGCCCGCACCTTCGGACATAGGGGGCTATGTCGTTCAGACCCCAAGACTAAATAAGGTATTTGCAAATGCGGGTGGCTCCTATGTGGAGATTGAGACCGCAGGAGATCATGACTACGATGCGACCGGGCTTATCCGGGTCCATTTTGCCGGACACTCGCCCCAGATCGGCAGCGATTCGGTGCTCAAGGTGCCCTCGTATGTGATTCCCATCGGAAGCGCGGCCCCGCTGACGACAGGCATAGGGGTGTCCTGGCTGGGTGCGGATAGTGTCTGGCGACACCAGGGCGAGCTGACGCCCGCCCAGATCACCGGCACCACGGTGACGCCGACCGAGACCGTGGCAGGCAAAGTGCGCTTCAGTGTCACGTACAGCGGGACCTTTGGGGGCGGTGTCAGCAGCATCGTTGAGCAGTATGAGCTGACCGCCAACGCGGTTCAGGTCACGACCACCCTGCCGGACTTCACCGGTGCGGTGCGCCGTGTCGTCCCGCTGCTCTCCGATGACGGCAGGGTGAAGTGCAAGATCCAGGCGACCGGCGAGGTGATAAAGCTCGCGCAGCCGGGAACCGACTGGGGCGGTAAATTCACCTACCGAATGCTTGGCGCATCGACCGTCACCGTTCCCACGACCCAGTACGCCAACCACAACGGCTGGGCGCGTCTCGCGACCGGCGAGTATGCGGCAGGAGCCGGGCAGACCGGTGTCACCCTGCGGATCGAGGCGCAGCCGAACCCGAACGCCCCCGCCGTGCCGGTATAGTCAGCGCCAAAGCAGTTACGATCACTTTTCCGGACGGTACCAAAATATCGTCCGGGAAGTGGTAAGATTATGTCTGTACGCTCCAGTTACCGTACTCTCCCAAGCCTCCGTTGAAGAGGAATTCGCAGGTCAAAGACTGCCCTGTTTGATACACTCGGTTGTTTTGAGCGGCATCTGACCCAATTCCATTCCAATGAGGACTGTATGAAGAATCCTACAAAAGTTCAGCTTGCGCGCTACGGCATTCTGGCTCTGGCTGGTTTGAGCTGCGAATCCGCCAAAGCGGGCGTTGTCACCAGTAGCAGCCAGGGCTTTGTCCCACTCACCATCGGCCTGGGCCAATCCGGTTCCGTGGATCTGGGTAACGGCGCCAACTCTGTTTTCAATTTCGCCGGCCTCGCCAGTTTTGTGTACTCCTCCAATGCGTCCTTCGTGATTCAGAACAACGGTGCTATTCCCGGATTGAACCAGCAAGTCCTGGCCCTTACCGGCGTCAACGACCCGAACCGGCTTGGGCTAAACTATGTGATCTCGGCGGGCCGTCCTTGGGCAAATGCGGGAAACAGTACGACAAATGATATAGCTGGAGGGACTGGCGGCAATTGGAACGGTGCCGGGACCGTTAACGGCTTTCTGGGGATTCGCTTCAAACAGTCCGCCCTGACCTCGGACTATAACTACGGCTATTTCGACATCTCCTACGATAACACGCCGACTTCCGATAATGGCACCCTGACCATTCGCGGATGGGCCTACGAGACGAACGCGGGTCAGGCTATCACCACCCCGGCGCCGGTAGCGCCGGAACCCTCGTCGCTGATGCTGGCGGGACTCGGTATGCTCTCCTGCGGCGCTGCCGGTCTGCGCGCTCTGCGGGCGCAGACGAAGAGTATCGCCTCCCCCGCCTCGCTCGATGCCTGACAGCAAGACGCGAGAACCAAAGGTCCTGCTGATCGGCTGGGACGCCGCTGACTGGCGGGTGATCGATCCCCTCCTGGCTCAGGGCAAGATGCCAAATCTTGCCCGTTTTCTCCAGCAGGGTGTTCGGGGCAACATCGCGACCCTGCATCCCCCGCTCAGCCCGATGCTCTGGACCTCCATTGCGACCGGCAAACGAGCCTATAAGCACGGTATCCACGGCTTTACCGAACCGACCCCCGACGGGCGCGGCGTGCGTCCCATCACGAATCTCGCTCGGACCACCAAGGCGGTCTGGAATATACTGCATCAGGCCGGGAAAACCTCCAATGTCGTGGGCTGGTGGCCGTCCCATCCCGCCGAGCCTATCCGTGGCGTCATGGTGAGCAACGACTACCAGAAGATCGCGGGAGGGCTGGATCAGCCCTGGCCGATGCCCGAGGGAACGGTCCATCCTCCCCGGCTGGCGGTCCCCCTTTCCGAGTTCCGGCTCCATCCCGCCGAGCTGAACTACACTCATATCAGCGCGTTTGTTCCGCGCTTCGGCGAGATCGATCAGGAAAAAGACCCGCGTCTTGAGGCGCTGGCCCGCACAATCGCCGAGGTGACCAGTATCCAAGGGGCGGCGACCGCACTGATGCAGCTGGAGCCGTGGGATTTTATGGCGGTCTACTACGACGGGATCGATCATTTCGGGCATGGCTTTATGCGCTACCACCCGCCGCAGCAGGCGGAGGTCGACGACGGGGAATTCGCCCTGTACAGCGGCGTGATCGAGGCCGCCTACCGTTACCATGACATGATGCTCGGCGCGCTGCTGGCGCTGGCGGGCGACGATACCACCGTCATCATTATGAGCGACCACGGGTTTCATCCGGACCAAAATCGCCCCAAACATATCCCGCTGGAGCCTGCCGGGCCGGCTGTCGAGCATCGGCAGTTCGGCATTTTGGCGCTGAAGGGGCCGGGCATTCGGCGCGGCGAGCGGATATTCGGGTCGAGCATTCTGGATATTTGCCCGACGATCCTCCATCTTTTCGGGCTGCCGGTCGGTCGCGATATGGACGGCAAAGTGCTGGCGACCGCCTTCCGGGAGCCGTGCGAAGTCCCTGTGATTCCCACCTGGGACGACGTACCGGGCGATGCGGGACGTCACCCCGCCGAGCGCGAGCTTGACCCGGTCGCCGCAGCGGAGACCATGCGTCAGCTGATCGATCTCGGCTATGTGGAGCCGCTCGGCACTGATGCGGAAAAAAGTGTTCGGCAGACGGTCCGCGAGCTTCGCTATAATCTGGCCCAGTCGTACATGGGCGGGCTACGTTTCGCCGACGCCACACCGATTCTCGACGAGCTTTGGGAAGCGTGGCCCGATGAAAAACGGATCGGTATCTCGCTCTCTTTCTGCCTTGCGGCACTGGGGAAAGCATCCCGGCGGCGGGCCGTTCTGGAGCGTCTGGAAAAAAGCATTCACCAGAACGCAAAGCTCGCCGCCGCTGCCCTGGAACCTTACCGGAACAGAGACGGCGACATTTTGCTTGAGGGTTTGAGCGAGGCCGATCAACATACCGTGCGCCGTCTGGCGTTTGTGGCGCTGCCCGATCTGGGGCAGCTTCGCTATCTGTGGGCGCTGCAGCATCTTCTGGAGGGGCGCACCCGCGAGGCGGTCGCTGCGCTCGAAGAGGGCGCGTCATCGTCGGCGCTTTCGCCGGATCTGCAGGTCCGGCTCGGCTACGGGCTTTTGCGTCTGGGCGAGCGGGAACGCGCCGAGACCTGCTTTCGCACCGCGCTTGCGCAGGACCCTGAGGAGGTGGAGGCGCACCTGGGTCTGGCAGAAACAAGAGGCGCTTTTTACGACTTTGCCGGAATGCTGGAGGCGGCACTCGCGGCAACGGAGCTGATATTTTATAGTCCGCGCGGTCATGCGCTTGTCGGCACGGCGCTTCTGAAGCTGAAACAGTACGACGATGCCGAGCGGGCCTTCGAGCTTGCGCTTCACCAGAACCCATCCCAGCGAGCCGCGCGCAGAGGACTGACGTCGCTGTACAAGGACCTGCGCCCGGACCCTCGCAAACTGGCCGCGCATCAGCAGCGGATCACCCGTCTTCGCCTGCAGGCGCGACCGTCGCCGACAAGAACCGCAGGCGATGTCGCCGCCGTTTCGCCGAAGGTCTCGGGCCGCTCCGGTGTCCGCACTGAGTTTCCCGCCGGTGTCTCCCCCGGCGCGGTTGTCACCATTGTTTCCGGTCTGCCGCGCAGCGGGACCTCCATGATGATGCAGATGCTGGCGGCGGGCGGAATCGATCCGTACACCGACGGTCAGCGGACCCCCGACATCGACAACCTGCATGGCTACTTTGAGCATGAGCAGGCAACGCGGCTCGCCTCAGACGCGCGCTGGCTGCCTGAAGCGCGCGGCAAAGCGGTGAAGATTGTGGCCCCGCTGCTGCCCCGGCTTCCCGGCACGGAGTATTACCGGATCGTCCTGATGCACCGGGACATCGGCGAGGTGATCGCGAGTCAGCGCGCAATGCTCCTTCGCCTGGGTCGGACCGGCGGCGCACTGGAAGATGATGCGATGGCGGCTTCATTGACACAGGCGATGGAACGAGTCGCGCACTGGTGCTCGGAAAACAGCCGCGTCCAGGTCCTGAACCTCGACTACGGCGACGCTCTTCGCGACCCGGATTCTGCCTGCCACCGTCTGGCGGAGTTCCTGGGCAGGCCGCTCGATCTTGCCGCCATGCGAAGCGTCGTTTTTCCCGCCCTCCAGCGGCAACGGAGCGGCACGGTGTTTCCAGTCCGGTGATATGCGGTAGACC
>JACMJB010000399.1 GCA_014380815.1 Armatimonadota bacterium | reverse complement strand
TCGGCTCCGCTGGTACCGCCTGTCAGGCGGCAATCACCCTTCAGGAGAGCCTGCTGTTCCATCTCTGGCCCGACGACCTGGGACCGCTCCAGGTTCGCGCCGCGGTGCACGCCGGTCCGGCGGACCTGTTTCATGGGGACTACTACGGGGCGACCATCGGACAGGCGACGCGCCTGATGGAGGCGGCAAACCCCGGTCAGATCCTGCTCTCCAAAGCTACCCAGAGCAGCCTTAGCCCGCAGGCGGGGTGGCGAGTGACCTCGCTGGGCAGTCATCGCCTGCGCGACCTGGGCGAGCCGATGACGCTGTTCCAGCTTTCGCGCGACGGGCTGCCGGACACCTTCGATCCGCCGCGCACCCTGGATATTCGTCGGCAGAACCTGCCGGTGCAGGTCACCTCGTTCGTGGGCCGAGAGTCCGAGACCGCCGCTGTCCGTTCGCTGCTGGTCGGCGCGGGCGCGGGGCAGAGTGCGCACCTGGTCACTTTGTACGGGCCAGGGGGAGTCGGCAAGACACGACTCGCGCTGCAAGTGGCGGCAGAGTGTGTGGATGACTTTCCCGGTGGAGTCTGGTTTGTGCCTCTCGCGGAGGCGCACACGGAGAGCGATGTTGTCGTAGCCGTTGCCGAGGTGCTGCGCGTGCCTGCCGCAACCGGAAAGCGGGACCTGACCGAGCAGGTCGTCGCGGCGCTGAACCAGGTATCCCCGGACGCCGACAGCGCTGCCGGGCGCGTGCTGTTGCTGCTCGACAACCTCGAAACCGCGCTCCCCGCCGCGGGGGCGTTTGTGCGCCGACTGCTGCGCGACGCCCCGCATTGCGCCCTGCTGGTCACCTCGCGCGTGCTGGTGCAGGTTCGCGGCGAGCAGCGCTTCGAGGTGTCACCGCTTGCCGTGCCCTCCGATCGGGAAGCGCATCTCGAAGCGGCTGTCGCCCGCTCCGCGGCTGCCGTGGCGCTGTTTCGCGCCCGTGCCCGTGAGGTCAGCGTGGGCTTTGATCGCCCGAAAGAGGCGGGAGGGAGTGGGATCGCTTCTCTGCCTCTGCTCTGCTCTATCTGCCGCAAGCTGGACGGTCTGCCGCTTGCCATCGAACTCGCGGCAGCTCGGGCGCGGCATCTGTCGCTCGCGGAGATTGATCGGCGGCTTGAGGATGTTTTCTCCCTTCTGGTCACGCGGGTGCAGGATGTCCCGGAGCGTCAGCGAACGCTGCTCGCCGCCCTGCAGTGGTCGTATGATCTGCTGGACGGAAGTGAGCAGCGGTTCCTGGAGCGTCTGTCGGTCTTCTCCGGCGGGTTCACCGAGGAGGGGGCCGGTGCGGTGACGGGGCACGAAGACGCCTTTGAACTGCTGGTAAGTCTGGAGGAGAAATCGCTGGTCCGCTGCGTGGTCGCGGCGACAGAAGCCGGCGGCGCTGATAGTGAGGGTGATGGCGATGGGGCCTCCAGTCCTCCCAGAAGCCGGTTTTCGCTGCTGAACATGATCCAGACATTCGCACGGCGACGCCTTGCGGAGCGCGGAGAAGAGGCGGATGCCGTTGCCCGGCATGCCGGGTACTACCGCCACCTTGTCGCCCAGGCTGCCCCCGCGCTGGGTGCCTCGAACGAGGTGCTAGCATTTGATACGCTGGACCAGGAGATGGATAATCTGCGGGCTGCGTATGCCGTGCTCTGCGGGACCGAACCCGACGCGGTCCCCGCCTTTGTCGCGAATGTTGGAGAGTTCGCACGGCGTCGCGGACACTGGCGCGAATGGTTCGAATGGCCCCGGCACGCGCTTAAATTGCTGGAGGCGCGTCAGTCAGGCGTTTCTCCGGAGGTTCAGGGACGGCTGCATCTGGCGGTCGGTATCGCCGCCAAGGACCTAGGAGATATGGAAAGAGCGGAGCGTCAGGTTGCCTCAGCGCTCTGGTTCGCGACCCTTGGGGACAGCAAACGCCTCCAGGCCGATGCTCTGAACCTGCGCGGTGTCAACCTGATTCGGGAAAAGCGCTTCGAGGACGCGTCCGCCGCGCTTCGGGAGGCGGAATCGCTGTATCGCGACCTGGGAAACGCCCGCGGAGAGGCGGCGGCGGGCAACAATCTGGGGCTTGCCGCTCTGCGCGCCGGCGACTACCCCCTTGCCCTGCGGCACTTTCAGGAGGCCGCGGACCTTTGCAAGCGTACCAGTGACAGCCGCGGCTTCCTGACAGCCCTCAATAACCTTGCGATGATTGCGCTGGAAACAGGCGAGCCGATCCGCGCGCGTGATCTGTTCTCCGAAACGCTGGCGCTTTGCCGGGGGCATAAAGACGCGGTCCGCACCAGCATCTCGATGATGAACCTGGGAGACGCGATGGAGCAGTGCGGGGATGCGGACGGCGCGCTGCCCCTGCTGGTCGCCGCCGAGCAGATCTTCGGGAAGCTGGGCCACCCGCACCGGGAAGATGCCGAAAAGTATCTCGCTCGCTGCGAGGGCCGCTGCGGCGCGGCGGCGATTGAGGCGCTGCGCGAGGACTATGCCCGTCGCCCGCTTGCTGCCCTGTTGACCCTGAATGCCGCGCCCGCGCCGCGCCGTCTGACTCTGGAACCAAAAGTCATTCAGCTTTGATCCGCGATCCGGGCCAGATACGCCCTTGCCCACTGCTCCGCGCCGCTCTTATCGTCGGGGGCAAGCTCGCCCCCGACCACGGCATCGGTCAGCATCTCTTTCACCTTACCCAGCAGGGGGCCGGGCTTCAGATCCAGCCGAAGCATGATCTCCCCCCCGTCCAGTGGGGAAGTCGCTCTGGTGATCTGGGATTCCGCCTCCAGGCGCTCCATCCGCTCGGAAAGACCATCCAGGTCGGCAGTGGGGAAATCGCCCGTGCCGCAGGCGGCGATGTCGGCGCGGGCGATCGTGAACAGATCTCGCCGGTGCTCTCCGACCGTGCGGACCAGGCGGCGAACTGAGGCATCCGTCCAGGCAGCGGGGTCATACGCACCGTAGCGCATGTGCAGCCCCACCATCTGCGTCACTGCTTTGATCTCGTCGAGAGAAAAGCGCAGCCGGGTCATGACCTCGCGGGCCATCTCCGCCCCGACCTCTTCGTGCCCGTAAAAGTGGACATCACCGGTCGCCGCGTCCACGGTCCGGGTACGCGGCTTTCCGATGTCGTGGAAGAGGGTGGCAAGACGCACCAGCAGGGACGCCTCGCGCGGCAGGTGGCGCAGGGCAACCATCGTGTGCTCCCAGACCTCGTAGCGGTGGAAGCGATTCTGCGTGACGCCGTGCATCCCGGCAAGCTCTGGGGCAAACTGACTCAGCAGCCCGGTGACGCGCATCATCTCCAGCCCCAGGGGGGCATCGCTGGTCAGAAGGGTTTTGGTGAACTCGTCGCGCATCCGCTCAAACGAGATGCCGTGTTCGGCATCGCAGCGTCGGGCGTTTTCGAGGATCGCGGCGTAGGCTTCCGGCGCGACGGTGAAGCCAAGCTTGGCGGCGAACCGACAGGCGCGCAGCATTCGCAGCGGATCTTCGGCGAAGGTGACCGACGGGTCCAGCGGAGTTCGCAGAATCTTCGCGGCTAAATCAGTGCCGCCCTTTCCGGTCGGGTCGGAGATCTCGCCGGTGTGCAGGTTTTCGAGAAAGGTATTGACGGTGAAATCCCGCCGCTCAGCATCGGTCTGAAGCGTGCCCGGTGTCACCACGGGCTTGCGGGAACCCTGCCGGTACGTTTCCGCGCGCGCGGTAACCAGCTCGACCTTCTGTCCGTGAATCTCGATCTGCGTCGTCCCGAACTGCCCGTATTCGACCGGACGGTGGTCGGTGACGCCGCGCTTCCACAAAAATCGGGCCGCCCGAAGCGCGTCGCCCTCCAGCACCAGGTCGTAGTCATCCGAGGCCGCCGCGTCGCCGAGCAGCTTATCGCGCACATACCCGCCGACCAGGTAAAGTCTTCCCTCGTACTCCGTGCCGCGTGTCGCCGCTCGAAGCGTTTCCAGTGGATCGGGTAGACCCGGTGTGTTCTCGCCGCTCACGAGGTCATTATACGCCCCGTAGTCGTTCCCGCACGAGAGCGACGATCTCGACGGCCCGCCGACGGCTTTCCAGAATGATGTTTGCCCGCGAAAGTGACCCGGCGATAAAGATACCGGGTGTGGGGGTTTCCGCCGTCGCCTCATCGTAGATCGGCAGGCCATCGGTGGCGAGGGGAAGGCCCAAGGTCTGAAAAAGGCAGGGATCGGCCTGATAGCCCAGCATGGCGAAGACAAAATCATTGGGAAGGGTCACCGGTTCGGCTTCCCGCTGCCCTTCCAGCAGAGGATAGGCGGGATAACGCGCAAGGTCCACGGTTGTCGGCGTCACACCTGCCAGCATCACGTTGGTCCGAAGGATCAGCCGCTTCTCCTCCGCCATGATCAGCAGATCCCGGACGATGAACGGGCGCAGGTGGCTGTGCGATGGGTCCGGAGGGCGGCGCATCGCCAGCGTCACTTCCGCGCCCGCCTCCGCGAGCGTCATCGCTGCCGTTGCCGCGGAGTTTCCGCCGCCGACCACCAGGACCTTTCGCCCAAAGTAAGGGGTGGGATCGTGGAGGCGGCGCAGAACGTTCGGCAGGCCCGCGCCCGGCACCTCATGCAGAGCACGCGGCGTATGGAATGTTCCGGCACAGACCAGCAAGCAGCGGGCACGCCGGACGATCGGCCCAGTGCCCTCCCCTGCTACGCGCGGTTCCGTCCGCACCAGAAAACCTCGGGGATCGCTGACCGGCTGCAAGCCGGTGACCTCCTCCCAGGTACAGAGGTTCAGGTGGCGCGCGGCGGCAACGGCACGGTAATAAGCGAGTGCGTCCTCGCGGGTCGGCTTGTGACCACCCGCCACCGGGAACGGGATGCCGCCGATCGCCATCTCATCGGCGGGAGAAAAATATCGGATCTGCTGAGGGTGTCCCACAAGCGACTGCACCGGCCCTGCGCGGTCTACCACAGCATAGGAAAGACCGGCATCCTGCGCGGCGCAGGCCGCCGCAAGTCCGGCGGGGCCAGCCCCGATGATCAGCAGATCGAACTCACCGGCGTCGTCTCCGCTGCGGTTCTCGTCACGGTCGTGTTGGTCCATGATGGCCCTGCCCTCTGCCCTGTTCGGATGGTTTGACGCAAAAGGCCGCACAACGTGTGGTGTGCGGCCCTGGCGTGAAGCGCGTACTCTGCGTGCGACTACCGGAGGTAGACCGCGAGTCCAAGCTCCAGCCGGAACTCATTCCCGACACCGCTCTGGGTGTAGTCCCGGTAGACAAGCTGACCGGTCGCGGCGACATTGCTGTTTACGAAGTACTTGACGCCGCCCTGGACCCCGTAGGCGAACGTGCCGTCATTTCGCGTATTGGCATATCCCGCGGAAAGACCGATGAACGGGAGTAGTGGCGATGCGCCCGGAAAATGATAATCCGCAAAAGCGCCCACCGAGTAGGTGGAATCGCCCCGCTCAGGATCCAAGATCGTGCCGTATCCCCCGAACTCCAACTTCTGATTCTGGAAACGACCGTATTTCACAGAAAGCGCAAGGTCGGTGCTCGGCTCGAAGTTCAGGGTGCCGCTCAGCCCGATCTCGCGGGTGCCCGTGGTCGGGAGAAGCGGGTTGACGGGCGTCTGCGCCTGGCTGGCGGTCGCAAGACCGATGGTAAGTGCGGATGCCGCGACGAACGTACTCAAAGTACGCATAAAAGAATTCCTCCTTGAGATAGAAACAGAAGTAGGGGTCAGTTACACTTGCGAGCTTTGGCCGGACGCTCGTCCGCGTCCGCACCTTGGTTGCGCCCGTGCCACTGCCCTATTACCTGTTTCCGCTTAGGGACGAAACGCATTTGCACCGGATTTTGGCATAAGTCGCGGGGATCCGTCGCTTTTCCCGCAAAATTTAGAAGCGACAGCCAAGCCGAAGCGGAAAACTGCTCGGATCAACGCCGCCTACTTTGCGAGTATTACGCTGCCGAAACCCGTCTCGGCAGCGTGAGTGGTGAGGCTCCGACCGGGCACAACCGCTGATTCCTATGGGGACCGTGACGATCTTTACATCACGGGCGCGTCTCGTTGCGCGGCGGGGGCGGGAGAAGCTGCGTGGACCGGGCGAGCAGTGTGCCACTGGCGGCGTCGAACAGGCGAAGCTCCAGTCGGCTTTCCCCCTTGTTCGGGCTTCCCCCCGGCAGCACCGTCGCCAGAACAAGACCGTTCACGGCTCTGGCGCGGCACGCGGCGGCCAGAGCCGTGAAGTCGGCGGCAGTCGGCTCCGTGACAGACCCCAAGAACGATGTGGGCAAAAGGCGCGCAATCTCCGCAGTGTCGTCGGGACGCAGGAGCCGGAATAGGGGGTCTTGCCCCCGGCGCGCGGCGGGCAGCGTGGCGGCAAGCAGAGGATGCAGAGTGTCCTGGGGTGGCGGGGGTCGTCTGCCGCCGCGCCGGGCTGTGGTGGGGGTGGAAACAAGAGAGCGAAGTGGGAGCAGGGCCACTTTTATTGGATAGCGAAACGGGGAAAGGGGAGCGACTTCGCGGCTCGTGTCCCCCGTCCCCGCCCCAGCAGCGAGCAGCAGGACCGCAAGCCGGACCGCATCCCGGCGTGGGTCTGCCGTCAAAGGCGTCGCGGGGGGTGTCCGCCGCGACCCTTTCAGATCCGCCGGGACAACGGCTGGGGTAACCGCTGCGGTAGCGGCTGGGACTGCCGCAGTGAGGGCGGCAGCGGCGGCACTGGCGGTCAGAAGGCGAGGATTCCCCCAGATGCAGCCACGAGCGCGCGTGATGTTCACGGCCTGCTGGTCCAGTTCGGCGGCGAAGCGGGTCACAAGCTGAAGCGTGCGCGCCCCTCGCACCACGAGATCAATCGCCTGGGGGGTCTTGCGCGTGCTTGTTCCGGCGGGCACGGTGACCAGCGTTTGCGCGGAGCGGATCGCCGTGCTGCGAAACAGACAGATCCCATCCCCCCAAACTTCAAAATAGGCGTAGGCGGGGCCGGTTCTCGTTTCCTCGGCCTCCCGGCCCACAGTCGCCTGAAACCGCTCGTACTTGCCATCAATCTTCAGCGTCAGGACCGAAAGATAGTCGCTCGCTTTTGCGCCGCCCGCCTCGGTCTGGAGCGAGCGTGGGAACGGCGCGCCGTCGAGCACCACATCACGTTTCCGGTAGGGGGCGAACCCGCTTTGCTTGGTGCTTTTCGCCCGCATCGCGTCGTCCACGAGGACAATGCCCTCTGTCGCGGCAACTGCGGCCGTTTTTTGGGCCAGGGCGGCAGAGGGCGATCCGAGAACGAGCGCGGCGAGGAGGTACCCGCCAACGCAAAACGCCCCAGCGAGTGTTCCTCCGCACAAAACGCCGATGCTCGCCCCGGGCGCTCGCACGGGGGGTGAGCTACGCCACGCCCATCAGGATGTCGAAAACCCGTTGATCCAGCCGCTCATATGGCAGCGGCTTGGCGGCGAGGGCGGCGGGATCGAAGGCGCGGCTTTTCAGTGCGGCGGCTTTGTCTTTGGTGAACCCGGTCAGATAGCTTTCCAGACCAGCATCGCCCGCGTGAATTTGGGCAAAGATCTCCCGCACTTCCGGATCAGCATCGAACTGCGCGGCTTTCTCCTTCAGAATG
>JACMJB010000398.1 GCA_014380815.1 Armatimonadota bacterium | reverse complement strand
CAGAGCGGGCCGGGAAAAGAACGGGATATTTCGCGGGCGAATTCCCGCGTCCGCGTGCTGGTGATCCCTGCCCGAGAAGACTGGGCGGTGGCGCGGGAATGCGGGCGGCTGGCCCAGTCTTCGCGGGCAGGCGATACGCCGGGCCAGCCGTGACGAGCCGCTTACTATTCCGGCTTCGCGGCGAAAAGCCGCAGAGCGGACAGCGACGGGGCGAAGAAGTAACCCCCACCGGTAGGAATCACCCAGTCGCGTTCGCCTTCCGGCAGGCCCGCCGTCGAAACGTCGGCGCACGTCCCGTCATCCAGGCGCAGCTTCAGGGTACGGACCCGGCCCGGATCAGAGTTCTGCCCGATGATCGGATCGAAGCCCGACTGGGGGTCCTTGAAGTTCGGGTTGTTGCACCAGAAGCGGGTCACGAACTCGAACTGCTCCACGATCGAGGTCTGGTAGGCGAAGAACAGCAGGCCGCGCCCGTCCGGTGGGGTATCGTCCACGGGGACCTGGAAGGTAGAGGCGGAAGCCTTTCCGTAGGGGATACCGCGCCGAAGCAGCCGGTGGGTCTGCGTGCTCTCCTCGTTCACCGGACTTTCCTCGGCGAGGGCGTCCGCCGGGTCCAGGTCCTCGCACGCGGGAACCGCCTGCGGGGTGCCGTCCGTCCCCGCCTTGAAGCGCATTATGTCGTCGCGGGGGTACGTTTTACGGATGTGCCCGGCGAAGGGACAGAGTGCCCCACGGAAATCCCCCGCTGAGGCGGGAAACTCGCTGTCCCCGCAGTCGAACGGGTTCGCGATCCCCTGAGCGGGGATCGGGCCTGTGTCGCCGCCAAACTCGAAGTGGTTGTTGGCGCAGTCCGTGTCCCCAAGGCCCGAAATATCGGTGACCCCCGCCGCCTCGGTTCGCAGGATCGGCGAGCCGCTTTCCCAGCGCCCGACCAGCTTTGCCCCTAGCCGCTCCGAGGTCATCCCCATCGGCCCAGCCTGCTGATGCAGGAACGTATGAAACCGCGCGACGTCTTGGTGCAGCCGCCGAAAGACCAGAAACGAGCCATTGACTGCCCACGCCGGGCCGGGATCGGGCAGCGGACCGGGAACCGCGATACTGGCGGCATCGCCGTCCTGACCGGGGTAGCCGAAGACAAACTCACCGGGCCAGAGCAAGTCCTGTCCGGGCTTGCCCTGCCCCCGGTTGTTGGGGTTCTGCCGCGAGGTGAGCACATCGTGCGGATCGGTCGAGACACGCCCCCGGATGCCGGGCTGCGAGACGCCGTCCAGGAAGCCGAAATGCTCGTGCCCCGCTAGATCTTTGCCGTTCGGGGCCACTTTGGGAAGGTTCTCGCCGTGCTGATCCCAGACCAGCGCAACCCCCTGGATGCTGCTCTTCAGGAAGCGCTCTTCCTGCTGAAGGTCGCGCGGCGAATCGCTGGCAATCTGCAGCACCAAGTCCACGGGCCGGGTGGCTCCACCGACCTTCCAGCGGGCGGGGTCCCCTTCTCCCCCACTTCCCACCGGGTCCCCCAGACTCTGGGCGCGAGCCGCCATTCCCTCCCGGAACGCCTCGTCCACGAAGTCCCGTTTCAGCAGATCAGGGATCTCCGTTTCGAGCTTTTTCAATCCAGCGTGGGTGAAGGCGATATTGCGCCAGGTCGCTTTGAGGGTCGGCGGGCGGTTGTCCGGTTCGCCCTGACGGCTGCGCAGCGACTTGAACAGCCGATTGAAGGCGATCACCTCTGCCGAGGTCGCGACAAAGGGGACAAAGTCGGTAAGCCAGACGCGAAATTTGGCCGTGTCGGTGATTCGGTAAAACAGAAATCGCTGATAGTCTTTGCTGAATCCGCCCAGGATATTACCCTGGATCTCCTCCACCGCTAGTACCGGCTCCCCGGTGACAGCGGGATGGGATGGGTCGGCGGCGATGCCGGTATTGGGTTCGGGGGCGGGGGTTTCCCGGATCGGGGGGCTACTGTTGGCGGTAACCGATGGCGGTGGGGTACCGGCGGTCCCGGTGGGTGGGGCGGTCTCGAGAGAACTCTGCATGGAGGCTTCCTTTCGCTATCAAAGCAGGTCGTTCGGCAACTGAGTCATTGTTACGCCAACGGGTCCGGTTTTCTGACACAGTCCGGAGTAACTTTTCCACCGCGGGGCAGGGATTTTGCCTTCGGGAAGCGCAAACTACCGCTATGAGTGAAACGACAACTATTGCTTTTGTGGGCGCGGCCCACATTCATACGCCCGGCTTTATCAGGGCGATCCACAAGCGCGACGGGGCGATTGCCTGCAAGTATGTCTGGGACCATGAAGCGGCCCGCGCCGAGAAGCGCGCCGCCGAACTTCCCGGCGCGACCGCGACCGCCGATCTTTCCGCCATCTATGAAGATCCCACTGTCTCCGCGGTGGTGGTCTGCACGGAAACGAACCGGCATGAGGCGGTCGTACTGCCCGCCGTGGCGGCAGGGAAGCACGTTTTTGTCGAGAAGCCGCTGGGCTTCGCATCTGGGGATGCTTACCAGATGGCGGCGGCGATTGAGAAAGCCGGGGTCTTATTCCAGACCGGCTATTTCATGCGTGGCGATGCCAGGAATCTCTTTGTCAAGCGGCAGATCGAGGCCGGGACCCTGGGCAAGATCACGCGGGCGCGGGGCAGCAACTGTCACGGTGGCGCGCTGGGAGGCTGGTTCGACGGCGAATGGCGCTGGATGGCGGACCCTAAAGTCTCCGGGGTCGGTGGCTTCGGCGATCTGGGAACCCACTCGCTGGACATTCTGCTCTGGCTGCTGGGCGATGTGGATTCGGTGACCGCCCAGATTGACAACGGCACCGCCCGCTACGAGGGGTGCGACGAGACTGGCGAGGGCCTGCTGCGCTTCCGAAGCGGCGTGATCGGGACGCTCGCGGCGGGATGGGACGATGTGGCGAACCCGGTCAGCCTGCTGGTCAGCGGGACCGAGGGCCACATCGCGGTCCTGAACGGGCAGTTGTATTTTAAAAGCGAGAAGGTCGAGGGCGCGGACGGCAAAGCGGCGTGGGAGAAGCTGCCGCCATCCGTCCCGGCGGGCTTCGAGGCGTTTCTAAGCGCGGTCACTGGTCAGCGCGACGCGGTCCTGGTCACCCCGCGGGAGGCGGCCTATCGCAGCGCGGTGATGGAGGCGCTATATGCCGGGGCCACCAGCAACACCTGGGTCGCTCCAAGGGCCGCCTAGATAGGCTTTACGGCCCTACCCGTCCGGCCTAGACAACAAAAAAGCGACATCGCCTCCTTGAGGTGGTGTCGCTGGTCTTTTCGGACTCTTCGCGGTCGCTGCAGTACGATTTGAGCGTCGAGTATGATTACAGTATAGCACGAGATCCGGTGACTTGTCAAGGAGAACGGTTCTAATGCTGGATGCCTCAAAAGTGGATTTTGAGGGATAACGGAATGGAAAATGGTGTCCAGACAACGAAAAAGAACGCCTCGATCCCCTGTGAACATCTGAAGTATGTCTCGGAATTGTCTCTTTCTTACAGCGGTGCATGACAGATGCCGGAACGAAAAAACCGAAACGGCCTCTGGGAAAAGGCCGTTTCGGCATCGTGCACCTCCGCTTTGATTGGTTTTTATAACCAGCCGTTTTAGCGGTCCTGCGCGTCGGTCTTCTGGTTGCGGATCACCTTCGCATCCTCGTTCAGTTCCCGCTGCAGCTTAGCCCGCTCCGCGGCGGTCAGCTTGTCGCCGGATGCCCGGTAACGGGCCTCCTGACGCCGTGTCTGTGCCTGTCGCGCCCGCAACCGCTCCGCTTCCACACGGGTCAGTTCGCCGCTTTTGCGCCCGGCCTGAATCCGGTCGCGCTGCGCTTGCTGGCGCTGATTGACACTCTTAGGCGGGGCAGCGGCCTGTGCCGCCGAAACGGTAAGGGTCAGGCCGAGCAGAGCGGCGGAAATCAGGGACTTGTGGATCATCGTTGCCTTCATCGTGTTTCCTATCCTGGTCTTTGGGTTAGACCTTGTGTTAGTTTCTATTTTGATGCTTGCTCGCCGCTGCCTGCAGTCAGTGGCACTTTTAGAGACGCCCCCGTTCGCAAAAGGTTCAGTCATTCCGCTCTCTCCGCCGCCGCGTCCACGATGAGGATCCGCGCGTGGATCGTTTCCGCGTGGAGCAGGCCCCAGGCACTGATGGAGAAGATCGCCTCCTTCAGGCTTCGCCCGTGCTCGGTCAGCGAGTAGGTGACAGCGGGTGGGATCGTCTCCACCACGGCCCGCGCCACCACACCGCTTCGCTCCAGCTGGCGCAGCTGCTCGATCAGAACCTTCTCCGTGACCCGTGGAATGGCCCGTTTCAGTGCCCCGAACCGCAGTTCCCCATGGCTCAGATGCCACAAAATCACCGGCTTCCACTTGCCGCCAATCGCCTCCAGCGCGGCCTCGACCGGACAGTTGAACACTAAGGGTTCGGTTTTACGCATGTGCTTACCTTACGGTAAGTTCTTGTTTTTTGGAAAGGTTACGGGGACAATCTTACAGCAGGATCAGAACGGTATTCAAGGAACCCGCCGACTATGTGCTCCCCCAGCATCCTTCAACTGGCGATCGCCAGCCTGACCGCGCAGGAACTCAAGGAACTCAAGGAACTCAAGGAACTTAAGCAATTCGCCGAACGCCGAGAACGACAAAAGCGCGCCGATGCGCCGCCCACGCGCGCACGCCGCACGCTTTCTGCCAGCCAGGTCGTGGATCTGACCCACCCGCTCACGCATGAATTTCCTATCATTCCCATCCCCGGCCTGACTTTTCCGTTTCGCCAGCGGCCCATCGCGACGCTTGGTAAAAACGGCGTCTTCGCGAATAAGTGGGAACTGATCGAGCACAACGGTACCCACATAGATGCCCCCAGCCATTTCGCCGCCAGTCAGGCCAACCTGGAAGGCGTCCGGGCGGATAACCTTGTGGTCCCGCTCGCCGTGGTGGATATCCGCGCCAAGGCCGCCAAAAACCAGGATGCGGCCCTGACCCCCGATGACCTGCTGGCCTGGGAAAAGCGGCATGGACGCCTGCCCCAAAACGCCGCCGTGGTGATGTGGAGCGGATGGGACCGCCGTGCGGGGAACGCCAGGGACTTCCTGAACAGCGATGCCAGCGGCACATTGCACTTTCCCGGATTCCCCCCCGAAACCTGCGAATTTCTGTTGCGCGAGCGTCAGATCAGCGGCATCGGCGTGGATACTATCTCGTTTGACCTTGGGGTGGATAAAACTTACTCTGCCCATCGGGCGCTGTTCAAAGGCGGCAAATGGGGCATCGAGTGCATCGCCAATCTTGCCGCTGTACCGCCCGCCGGAGCCACGATTTTCGTCGGTGCGCTCAAGGTCCCGGGCGCATCCGGCAGCCCGATTCGTCTGATCGCCGTTTTCTGAGCCGTTGTGAGGAAAAGCAAAAACACATGCGAATTGCCCGCGCACCGAAACCCAAACTCCGCATCGAATCCTACACCTCACGTGCGGTGGCGGGAATGGCGAACTCGTACCTGATCTTTGGTGAACGGGAGGCGCTCCTGTTCGATGTCGTGCAGACACGCAGGGATGCCTCCCAGCTCGCCGACCGAATCACCGCGTCACGCAGGCGTCTGACCACCATTTTTATCTCCCATGCGCACCCCGACCACTATTTGGGCCTGGACGTTCTGGCATCGCGGTTTCCGCGCGCCCGCGTCGTCGCGCTGCCCGAGGTGGTCGCGGACATCCGGCGCACCGGCCCCGCCCTGGT
>JACMJB010000397.1 GCA_014380815.1 Armatimonadota bacterium | reverse complement strand
CGCTTCCCGCGTTCGCAGGTGCTTCCCTACATCCTCGCCCAGCTTACCGGCGGCATCGCGGCGGCGGCGGTCGTCGCGCTGCTTTTTGGGCCGGGTTTCGGGGCGCACATTCCCGCCGGGGAGGACGCCCTGCGCGCGGTCGGTATCGAGACGCTCCTCACCTTTCTTCTGATGCTCGTGATCATGGCGGTGGCGACAGACCGGCGTGTCGGTGGGACCATTCCCGGTCTCGCCATCGGTCTGACGGTCGTTCTGGACGTGCTGATTGGCGGGCCGGTATCCGGTGGCTCCATGAATCCCGCCCGCTCTCTTGGCCCTGCCCTCTTCGCGGGCGGTGCGGCCCTGTCGAACTACTGGATCTATATCGTGGGACCAGTCCTGGGGGCGATCTCCGCTGCCCGCCTCTTTGAAGCGATGCGCCTCGATCTCCAGTCCGCGAAAAACGCCCCGGACAGCCTCGCTCGCTTGTAGCCTAGCGCAACCCGTTTTCGTCGCTGCGCCCGTTTGGGTTTAAGCGCCGTGGACTGGAAGCCGACGTTGGACCCTTTTCGCGCCGCTTCCGGTCCCGAGGAACCGCGCTATCCCTGCCCGACCCATTCCGGTTCGCTGACGGTGCGCCAGCGAGCACGGATCGCCTGGATCTCGCTGGGTGCCAGCGGCCCGGCATCAAGCAGATCCGCATTTGCCTGCCAGCGGTCCGGGTTCTTGGTGCCGACAATCGCGGTGCAGACTGCCGCCTGGGAAAGCGTGAATCGAAGCGCGGTACCCACGGCAGCTTCGTCCGCGCCGGGACGCAGGAACGGATACCCCAGTTTGCCCAGCCGCTCCCAGTAGGTTTGGCAGTAAGCATTCTCCGGCGGCGTACTGCCGGAGCGCCAGGCGACGTTCGCGATAGGCCGCTTGGCGATGACCCCTATGCCCGCCTTGACGGCTGCCGGAAGGGTGAGGTCAATGCACTGCTGATCGGCAATACTGACGCTGGTCTGCAGTGCATCAAACGCGCCGGACTGAACGGCGTAAAGCGCGGCGAAACTGTCGCCGCTGTAGCCGATAAACCGGGCCTTTCCCGCATCGCGCGCCTTCTGCAGAACCGCGATGACATCGCCCTGTCTCAGCATCTCCTCGCTGCAGGTGTGCAGTTGAATCAGGTCCACATGATCGGTTTGAAGTCGGGCCAGGCTGCGGTCAATGCTCTTTTCAAGCATTGCGAGGTCCCAGTCCGGCCCATCAAGGCCCGAGGCATGACCGCATTTCGTGAAGAGATAAAAGTCCTCCCGGCGGTGCGCGACCGCTTTCCCGATTAGTGTCTCGCTGGAGGGATGATCCGCTCCGCTCCCGTAGCACTCGGCGGTGTCAATGACATTGAGTCCGGCATCGAGGGCCGCACTGAGCAGCCGCGCGACCGACTCTGCCGCCGCCCTCTCGAAGCCGATCTCCGCCCCCCCAAAGCCGAGCACGGAAACCTCCATATCGGTTCGTCCAAACCTACGCTTTTCCATGCCGCTAGGATACCCGAAGCCGCTGGCGAAGCGAAAGGCTAGTCTGCAAACTTCGCAAGGCGCGGTGGGTAGGTGGTCAGGGTAAAGGACGGCTGCAGCAGAACGGCGATGGGTCGCAGCAGGTCATCGGGGGTGAGCAGCCGAAGATCGGTGAACAGCGAGGCGCGCGCGGCCCCCAGCGTCCCCAGGCGCGGCGTCAGCATCTCGTGTCGAACGGGGGAGCGACCAATGCCGTTCTTCGGGGCGGAGGCGGCGAAATAGCTCTCTTCCCGCTGCGTCAGGAACAGAGTCATGTCCTCGAACTTCGCGAACGGGGCGGGGATCGGCGGCGTTTTGTCTGTCTCGCCTTCGGCAGCAAACCGAACCTCGACGCTGGTCTGCCCCCGGTCGCCGACCGCTCGCAGATGGTAATTCGTGTACGTTTCTCTTGCCGGGTCTCCGTTGATGTAGACAAAGAACCGGGCGAAGTCCGATTCGCGCGCAATCACGCGCTGGGCGTTCCGGGCGTCCTCCGCACTGAAATAGGAGCGCATCGCGAAGCTGCCGCGCTTGTTCTGATAGCGGGTCAAAACGCGGTACGTGACTTGGTGATAGGACTGAGCCAGCGGGTCGTTTTTGAGCGGTGACCAGTGGACATTCTCGCCGTAAAAAGCGACGACCTGTAGAAACGCGGTCAAAGCGCCGTCCGCGCCGGGCAGAACGTCCAGGGGCAGATCTTGCGGCACATGGGGGCGGACCGTATCGGCGAGAACCGCCCAGGTGACGACCAGATAGTCGCGCAGCGTCCCTGTGATTGTCGCCGCGCCTTTTTCCGGGGCTTCCAGCCGGTCCCTCAGTCGCGCGAACAGGCCCGTCGGCACATTTGCATCCGGGGTCGGGGCGGGCGTCGCGGTCGGGTCGGGAGCAGCGCCCGTCTCGGCGTCGCTCATGGACGGGCCGGAAGGGCGGACTGAACCGCGTTTTTGTCTTCGGCAAGGGGCGCAAACGGGTCGTCCCGTATTTCGCTCGGCTGACTCTCAAGAGGCAGGAATGTCTTGTCGGCATCGGGCGTCGGCGCAACGGTAGGAAGCGGCAGGAAGCGGGGCTGCTTCGCCGCGGCAGTTACCGATACCTTACCCATCGTGTGCTGGGAGGCAGCCTTCGGCTCCGGTGTGGCAATCAGAGCCGCCTCCGGCGTCATCTCGCCCATCATGACTGTAGGCGCCCCCATCGTCGCCGGAGGAGCAGGAGAGCCTGTCGTCCGATGAACCGGCAAGGCCACCGGCGCTGGTCTTGTGTTCCCAGTCGTCGCCGCACTCCGAAACCGCTCGGCGAGCGAAAAGAGACCCAGTATCGAGAAAATGGAAGCCAGCGAAACGCTCAGAGCGCGAGCGGTTCGCTGACGCACCGCTCGCAGGCCGGTGGGGCAGTCACGGGTCATCACGGAGCCGTCGGCGCGGCGGTATAAACGAACGCAGACTCGACCCTCGGCCTCGCGGATCAGGTTCGCGGCTTCGATGCTGCTCATGGCGGACAGATTATAGACTTTGCGGCTGCACTGGGAACAGGAGCGGACCTTTTCGCCGCCGGGCATGTCGGCCCACTTCGCCGAGCAGGGCGCGGCGATCTGTATCTGGCGCAGCAGAGCGTCGTTATCCGACGGGGCACCGGAAACAACAGGAGCGGTGGAAACGGCGCGGGCATCTTGCGGCTGGCTCATCGGGTGTCTTTCCTTGAAATCTGTGGCAGCAACGGGAACCGGGAGACCGGAGTGCAACCTTGAGGTGAGTTATCAGTCAGTTAGAACCGGAACGAGGAATTTCCTTCAATTCTGGCAAATGTTATAGCCGGTCGCGATGATTGCGGTGACTGCAGTGATTAAGGTGACCCTAGAATACCCCCAAACGTCCTCATTTCGCTCAAATGATGAAACGCCGCCCTGAACACCCCTGCCCCGCCTGCGGCGGGCTGGCCCGAATCCCGGTAGACCGCGGACAGCAGATGGCCTGTGCCCGTTGCGGGACGGTTGTGCCTCCACTGCCGTTCGCAACCTATTCTGACCTAATAGGCTCCCGCACTCCGCTGCGCCCTGGCATGAAGGCCATGATTGGCGGCACGGTATTCTGGGCCGTGGGTCTGGTGCGTTATACAGAACGTGACGATGACAGCGTTTCGCTCTGGGAGGAATGGGTGCTCGTGGCCGACGACGGGGATGAGCGATGGCTGGAGTATGACGAGGGAAAGTGGACGCTGTACGAGAAGATCGCTCCCCTCAGTGCCGCCCAGACCGACAGCGGGCGGTATGGCGCCTTTAATGCGGAAACCGGGACCAGCACTGTCGAATCGGTCTCCGGGGAGATTCCTTACCCGGTCGCGCCGGGGGACAGGGTAGGGTATGCCGAGCGCTCGCGCGCCTCGGATGGCTGCACCTATTCGGTGGAAACGGACCTGGGCAGTGGGGTGAGCGAATGGTTTCGCGGGCGGCACCTCGATGACCGGGCGGTCTTCACGCTGTTCGACCTGCGCCACTTACTGGCCGCCGAGGACCAGCGCGAGCAGGCGCTGCGCGACCGCCGGATCTTCGGCCTGCTGCTTCTGGTGTTGTCGCTGGTAAGCATGGTGTTTTGCGCAGCGGGACAGAGCGCGGGACACATCGTCGCGAAGGACACCGTGATGGCCTCGCAGATCGGTGAAGGAGGGCTGCGCCAGGGGCCGTATCCGCTCAACAGTGCCGGGCGAGTCCACCGATTGTCGGTTTCGACCTCGCTCGCCAGCACCTCCATGTGGGTGCAGGCGGTGGTGGAGAACGAAGAGGCTGGCGCGCTTTTCGACACGGAAGGCGAGTTTTGGGACGAGTCCGGCAGCGACTCCGAAGGGCCGTGGCACGAGTACAGCCTGGAGTCCCGTCAGGAGTTTCGCCTGGAACGAGCCGGAAACATCTACGTGCGCCTGTTCGCCGATCCCGAAGCTTCCGCGGCAAACAGCCCTGTATCCTTTAAGGTCGAGGAGAATGTCCTGTATCCGATCCCTCCCCTGATCCTGGGGATCGTTCTGCTGCCGGTGGGCCTTGTGTTCCTGGTCCGTTCGTCGCCCACAATCGCGGCGAGAGCCTGGGAGGGGATGACGTCCCGAAAATGAGGACTTTTACGAGGGTGAACGGCGTCGAAAGGGCGTAAACAGTGCCAAAAGGCTGGGGATACCGTATCGCATCGCTGGTCCTGGTGGCGCTGCTTGGCCTGACCTTGGCCTCCGCCTTTTTCGGCTGGGGTCTGCCTGGCACGGCGGCGACCCGAGCCGCCCGGGAGGCCATCGCGCGTCGGCGCGGGGTGCGGGTCGGGTCGAGCGGAGGGCGCTATGCCGGTGGTGGCGGACCGCGGTTCGGCAAATAAATCCGGGCGGGTGTTTTTGGAACCGTTCGAAAGAGAAGAGAACTATGAATAAAACCCCACGAAACAAAATCGCCGCTCTGGCAACGGCACTGGCACTGCCGCTGCTTCTGCTGCAGAGCGCCGCCTGGGCGCAGGAAACGGCGGTCGCGGCAGCAGGACGGTCGCGTCCCTCCCTGCTGGAAGGCATCGTCGGGACGCTGGTATTCGGCGTGATCGGTATCGCGCTGGCCATCATCGGCTTCAAACTCTTCGATGTTGTGGTGCACCACAACATCGAGCAGGAGATCTTCGAAAACAAGAACATGGCTGCCGCACTGCTTGCCGGGGCGATCGTGCTGGGCGTCTCGATCATCGTCGCCGCGACCATCCTCTCTTGAAATGACCCTATGACGGCACTTTCTCCGCCCGCCGAATCCGCCGCCCCGGCGCCAGTCGCCCCCGCTCCGGCGGAGGCCCCTCTCACGCAGCAGGAGCGCACCGAGGCGCTGACCCTGCTGGCGTCCGTGTTTCTGGTCGCCGCCTGTGGGCTGATCTACGAGCTGCTTCTCTCCACGATCTCGTCGTACCTGCTGGGATCGAGCGTGACACAGTTCTCGCTCTGCATCGGGGCGTTCATCGGGGCGATGGGGCTGGGGTCGTATGTCTCTCAGTACGTTCGGCGCAACCTGTTGCGTCTGTTCCTGAGCATCGAGATCGCGCTTTCGGTGATCGGCGGCGTCTCCGCCTGGGCGCTCATGGGGGCATATACGTTCCTTGGCGAAGGCGGCTATTACACCGCCCTGTTCGGGACGCTTGCCCTGCTTGGCGGCCTGACAGGGCTGGAACTGCCGCTGCTCACCCGGCTGCTGTCGCGCTACGGGGCGCTGCGAACCACCATCGCCCACGCCCTGTCCTTTGATTACGTGGGGGCGCTCCTTGGATCGGTCGCCTTTCCGCTGCTGCTGCTGCCCCACCTTGGCTCCACCCGCACCGCGTTTCTGGTCGGCCTGCTGAACCTGGGAGTCGCCGCGTTTTGTATCTGGGTCTTTCGTCTGCGGCTTCGCGCTACCCTGCGTCCGCTCGCGCTCTGCGGGATACTGGGCGCGCTCCTGCTAACTGGAACAGTTTTCGCGGACCGGGTGTCCGGGCTGTTCGAGCGGCGCCTGTACGAAGACGAGATCCTGTACACGCGGCAGACCCCGTACCAGCGCATCGTCATCACCCGGTTCCGGGACGATCTGCGCCTGTTTCTGGATGGGAATCTGCAGTTCTCCTCCGCCGACGAGTATCGGTACCATGAAGCCCTGGTTCATCCCGCGATGCTGCTTTCCGCCTCCGCCGAACGGGTGCTGGTGCTGGGGGGCGGTGACGGTCTCGCGGTGCGCGAGATCTTGAAGCATTCTGGGGTGCGCGACGTGACGCTGGTGGACATTGACCCTGCGATGACGCGCCTTGCCCAGACTTATCCCGCACTGGTGCGTCAGAACCGCGATTCGCTCTCCGACCGGCGGGTACATATTCTCCACGAGGACGCCTACAAGTTTCTGGAGCGCGGCACAGAGCGATTCGGGGTCATCGTCGCGGACCTGCCCGATCCCAACAACGAGGGGTTGGCAAAACTGTACTCGCGCGAATTCTATCGGCTTCTGCATCGGCGGCTGGGGCGCGGCGGCGTGCTGGTGACCCAGGCGACCTCGCCGCTCTTCGCCCGCGATGCCTTCTGGTGCGTTGCGGCAACGGCGGAATCGGCGGGCTTCACCACCGCCCCCTACCACACCTACATCCCCACGTTCGGCGACTGGGGCTTCGTGCTGGCCCGCCCCAAAGGAGAGCAGGCCGCCTCGCTGGCGGATCTACAGGTCCCCGCCGCGCTTCCGCTTCGCTTCCTGTCATCCGCCTCCGTTGCCGCGCTGACCGCCTTCGATGCCGACTCGTCGCGGGTGTCGTCGGCGGTTTCGACCCTCGATTTCCCGCGCATCCTGCGCTACTACGAGCGGGGCGCGCGCAAATGGGAATAGATACCCTTCCCCGCCTTCCCTTTCCCCCGGAAGGAGAGGGAAAGAAGGGGATCGGTATCCACCTCCTGCTCGACTTTTACGGGATCGCCCCGGAGCGGCTGACAGACGCCGACCTGCTTTCCCGCGCCCTGCTGGCGTCGGCGCGGGCCGCAAAGATGACGCCGCTCTCCGCGCCGGTCCTGCACCGGTTTCCCGGCGGCGGGCTGACCGGGTTTTTGCCGCTTGCCGAGTCGCACATCGCGTTCCACAGCTACCCGGAAATCGGCTATCTCGCCGCCGATGTCTTCACCTGCGGCGCCGACCCCGAGGGTCCGGACCGGGCGGTCGCCATTCTGCGGGATGCTCTGCGGCCGGGCCGCGAATCCGTGCGACGATTCGCGCGCGGGGACGCGCTTCGGGAGGGGGATTCCGGATGAGCGCGCGGCTGCTGGACCCGCCCGCTGACACGATCGCCGCGCCGCCCCCGGTGCGCTGGATCGTGTCGCCCCGCTATGACCTCGTCTTTTTCATCGGGTCGTGCGTGCTGACCTGGGCATTCTTCGGTATCTACCGCGTGGCGCATCATTTCGGTTTTTTTCTGCGCGGCGACTCGGTGCTTGTCACATACTTTTTGTTCACGGCGTTTTTTGATCATCCGCACATCCTGCAGACCTTTTCGCGAACCCACTTCGACCGCGAAGAGTTCGTGCGCCGGAAGCGGTTATACACCTGGGGGCTGGGCGGGTTCATCGCGGTGGGATACGGGTTCCTGTGGCTGGGCTGGGAGGCGCACCTGATTGTCGGGGCGGCGATCTACGGCACCTGGCATATCATCCGGCAGCACTACGGGTTCATCAAGATCTACAAAGGTCTGAACAACGACCGGGCTGTGCTGGACAACGTTCTGGATGCCGCGGCGTTCTTTGTCGGGATGTTCTCGTGCTTCGCGAACGACTACGGCGATGCCGCGCGAAACGGACCGGTGGTCGTCTACGGCGAGATGAAGGTCGAGGTGCCGAGCCTGCCCGGCGAGTGGGGAGAGGCGGGCTGGTCCGTTTTTCTCGTGCTGATCTCGCTGGTGGTGTTTCGGCAGGTGTGGCGAGCGGCGACCGGCAAAGGCGTGAATATTCCGAAGCTGCTGCTGATGGCGACTTCTGTGGGAACGCACTATTTTGTCTTCTTCGCCACGGCGACGCCATTCCTGGTCGCCGAAGCGCTGGAAACGGTCTACCATGACGTACAGTATCAGGGCTGGGCGATGCACTACCAGCGTCAGCGCTTTCCGCAGGTGCGGCGCGTGGTGGCGAAATGGCTGCTGATGGGGCTGCTATATGGGGTGACCGTGGGCGTGGTCGAGGTGCTGGGACTGCTGCGCCCCGGAGGCTGGGCGATGTGGCTGTTTGTGCCGTTTACGATGGTGGTGCTGTTTCATTACTTTGTGGATGGCCTGATCTGGCGGATGCGCGACGACCCATCGCTTCGCGCTGCGCTGCTGCCGAAACCGGCAGCTTCCGCGCCGCCGGAACATTGAAGGTGGTCTGTTTCGTCGGGGTCGAAGTGCAGGGGGTTATGTTCCTATGAAGCCGTTGATTTTTCGTTCACCACTTGCTCTGTCTGCTTTCGCCGCCCTTTCGCTGGTGGGTGGCCTGACTGCCGCCGCGGGCGTTGCCGCGCCGCCCGCGGGAAAAGCCGCCGCAGATCGTGACCCGCTCGTGGACACGGTCGCGAATGGCAAAGGGCGTGTCAATTACAGTGTCGGCCTGGTCAAGGCGACCGGCTACGGGGCATTGCCCCAGCGCGAAGGGATCTCTGGGGCGCAGGCAAAGCTGATGGCGCTCGGCGCGGCCCGTGCGGACGCCCTGCGGACGCTGGCGATGATGGTCAGCTCGATCCAGGTCACCGCCACCACCAGAGTCAAAAACTACGAGCTGGACAGCGATGTGGTGGAGACCCGCCTTTCCGCGCTTCTGCAGGCTCCGAAAGTGGTGTCCGAAACGCTGCAGGCGGATGGAACGGCGGTGGTTGTGCTGGAACTGCCGCTCTACGGCGCGAACTCCGTGGCCTCTGCCGTGCTGCCGGAGGTCCTGCCACAATCCGCTGAGGAATCGGTCTCCGCCGCGGACCCGAACTCCGCCTACGGGACTGCCCCGGTCGTTTCCGCCCCAGGGCCGGGAACCTGGCTAGGACCCACCCAGCCCGCGATCCGGCTGGAGTCGCGCCCGGCCCGGCCCGCCACTATCAACATCCTGATTCCGGAGCCGGGACCGACCCCGCTCTCGGACAACGGCCCGTTCACGTCGCTGGTGGTGGACTGCCGGGGACTGAACATTGAGGCGATCATGAGTCCCAAGCTGATGGACACCACGGGCCGCGAGATCTACGGCACGGTGCGGGTCACGCCCGAATATGCGATCGAGACGGGGATCGTCGGCTATCCCCGCTCCATGGGGGAGGCCCTGCGCGGCGCGCGCGCCGGTTCGCACCCACTGATCGTCAAGGCGCTTCGGGCGAACGATAAGTTTCGCTTCAATCCCTGCATCGCGCTGGAGGATGGAGACCGGATCCTCGCCGCCAATAATCGGGATCATTTTTTAGAAGCGACTCGCGTTATTTTCCTGGTAGACCCGCTAAAATAGAAAACCGGTTAAAGTTTCAAGCCGTATTCCGTATCCTGTATCCCGTGCCGGGTTGAGAAAGAGGAGGGCGAGGCGCATGTCCCTGCTGCCATCGAAGACGCGACGAGTCCCGTTTTTCGCCGTTGTTTCCACGGTCGCCATCGTGGGCGCTGCGGTGACCCTTCCCCTTCTGCTTCTCCCAAGTGCGGCGGACGCGGCGGCGGTGGGCCGCGGCTGGGGGCCGCGCCCCAAGCGCGAAGGCGATATTCTGCGCCTGTTCGACCGCCAGACCGTCTACGTGATCACCAACGACGACCCCGAAATCGCGGATGCCCTGCTGGAAAACTGTGGGCAAAAGGCGCGGCGTATCCTGACCCCCGATGAATGGCAGCGGATGCCTTCGGACACCCGGTGGTTTGTTTCACCCGTCTTTCTAATCAACCGCGAGCGGCTTCCCGACGGAGTCTCGATTCCCGCTGCCTGCCCCGCCGATGGAGATGAGGTGTGGACCGAGGTGCGGCGCTTTGGTCGTCAGGGGGGGGTCTCGTACGAGGTCACCCTTTCGGCCCCGGACAGCACCTGGCTGCGCCGTGCGGTGAGCAGCTTCCGCACCCTGAAGGAGACCCCGCGCCAGCCTTTGAGACGCAACGTTCGCTCGGTTGCCGTTGTGCCCATCGGGGCCGGGGCGCACGAGGCTGCGGAACTGCTGGTACAGCAGCAGGACGCAAATGACGATTTCAACAAGCGGTCTGCGGCGCACCTGCTGCCCGCCGCCCTGCTGCGCCCATCAGGGAAGACCCCGGCTCGCTCCGACTTCATGGACGAGGTCATCCTGGTGGATCGCGGCAGCGCCAAACCCGGTGATGTGCCGCTCCCGCCACCCGGAGTAACGCTCCCGTCTCCCGGCGACACCGTCACCTGGCGAGAGGCCAAGCCGGATGGTCACGCGCGCATCGTCTACTCCGCCCCGTCCGCGGGCGCACTGTTCGAGGCGATTCGTCGCCCCGGCAACACCCTGTCCGTACCGGAAGCCCTGACCGTTCTGTCCTCCGCGCGCGATCTGCGCACGGTCCGGCGCGTCGCGGTGGCAGGGGTCCGAAACGGCGCGGGCGGTG
>JACMJB010000396.1 GCA_014380815.1 Armatimonadota bacterium | reverse complement strand
GGGAGGTGACCTTCCCCAAGCTGGAGATCATTCGGAACGCGGATGCCATCGTCTCCGAAGAGATAAAGAAAGCGGGTCTGTACCGTCGTGTCTGGCAGAGCTTTGCTGTGCTGCCCGATACTCGCTCTGTCGGGGTGATGGGAGATCAGCGCACCTACGAGTTTCCCATTGTGCTTCGCGTTGTCAGCAGCGAGGACGCGATGACCGCAGACTGGGCGCGGCTGCCCTATGAAGTGCTGGAGCGCATCTCCAACCGGATCGTCAGCGAGGTTCACGGGGTAAACCGCGTCGTCTACGACATTACCTCGAAGCCTCCTGGGACGATCGAATGGGAGTAATTCGGCGATGGCGTTAAATTATCCACATTCCGATATCGAGGCGGTCCGGCTGACGGAGCAGGAAATCGCGGTGCAGGTCGCGGCGCTGGGTGAGCAGATCAGCCGGGACTATGACGGCAAGGACCTGGTGCTGGTGGGGATCTTGACCGGTTCCACCCTGTTCCTCGCCGACCTGGTACGCCGGATCGAGATCCCGCTGTCGTTTGACTTCGTTGCGGTTAGCTCTTACGGATCGGACACAAGATCCTCCGGCGTCGTTCGCATTTTGAAGGACCTGGACGAACCGGTCGAGAGCCGTCATGTGCTGGTGGTCGAAGATGTGATGAACCCGCGGATGGCCCTGAGGCTCTCCTACCTGCTGGACAATCTGCGTTCGCGCCGTGCCGCATCGGTGCGGGTCGTGACCCTTCTCGACAAGACCTCGCGGCGGCAGGTTCCAGGCACGATTGCGCCGGACTACTGTGGTTTTGTGGTGGACGAGGAGTATCTGGTGGGTTATGGCATGGACTACCTGGGCCGCTACCGGTCTTTGCCTTACATCGGGGTTCTGAAGCCGATTATCTATGGCGGTGGTTAGACAATTCTCGTTCCCCCACGTTTTGGTTGGTGTGATTCGTGGTATAATCGGCTGTGAGTGCATTCCATTCGGCAAAGCGCCGCACTGCTCTCAACCACTTCCCCGTATCCGCTTTTCGAACAGATCCCCCGCCGGGGTTCCCATTCCATAGTTTGGGCGTTGTTCGTCGCCTTTGCTTCCACCGCTGACCTGTGTTAGCTATGGCAATCGCGCCACGCTCCGCTCGACCTGCCTTTCGCCTATTTTTAGAACTCTCACGCGGTAAGCACGCTGTTCAATCGGGAATGCTGGGCCGCTCCACAGCCGGAGCGGCTTGAGGGACCAACGCGTCTTTCCTCGCGGGGATGTTTTCTCTGTCTTGACCCAATTAGCCCGTTGTTCCTCTTCCGGCTCTGGCGGCGGCAACAATGAGCGTGACCGAGACTTTGAGCGCCGACCGGCTGGCCCAATTCGGACCTAACGCACCTCCAATCCACGTTTGAAGAACAACCCAAGGATCAACTAGTCATGGAATCCACCGAGACAATCGCGATGGAAAATACAGAAACGACAAGCGCCGCTGAAACCCCTGCTGCTCCGCCCCGCCGCCGAACTACAACTCGAACCCCCCGCGCCAAAGCTGCTGCTGCTGCCGCCGCTGCCGAAACCGAGACGCCGTCTGCGCCCGAGGCCTTGCCGGAACCGGTTGCGGCGGACGGCAACCGCGCAGACGCTGCACCGACGCCGCCGGAAAGCAGCACCCCACTCCCACTATCAGTGCCAGTACCAAGAGCCTTTGTGCCCGCTCTGTCCCCATTTGCCGATCCTCAGCCACGCGGCGCGGAAGCGGACTCGCCTTCTGCCGGGGAGGCTTTTGCCTCTGCCCCGCTAATCTCGCCGTTTGTTACCCGGGAGCCTCGGGAAAACGGGGAGGGACGAAGCAACAGCCGCGAAGTCCGTGAGCCTCGGGAAAATCGAGATCGCGGCGAGACGCGCGAGGGGCGTGGGCCACGCGAGCCACGCGGACGGACCAGCGAGATCCGAATCGGCGACGGTCGTGAGGGTGACAGCCGCATCGGCGAGGGACGGACAGCGAGGCCGCGCGGCGGAGACCGAAACGAGCCGAGCACCGGCTATGCGATGCGCCCCGCGCGCGGTGTGAATCCCTATGCGCCGCGGGATAATCAGGATGCCGGCGACCGCCGCGAACGCCGAAATAATCCGCCGGTCCGCGAGGCCGAACCGGAGGAGCAGATCCTCGGCGCGGGCGTGCTGGAGATCACCGGGGAAGGGTTTGGCTTCCTCCGCCATAACAATTTCGCCGCCCACAATGACGACATTTACGTAGCGCAGGCGCAGATCAAGCGTTTTGGTCTGAAGACAGGGGACACCGTTACCGGGGCGATCCGCAAGCCCAAGGAGTCGGAAAAGTATTTCAGCCTTCTGCGGGTCGAGCAGGTCAACGGGGTAGATCCGGAGACCGCACGAAACCGCCCGAACTTTGATGAGCTGACTCCGATCTATCCAGATGATCGGATCATTCTGGAGACCGATGCCAAGAACACGGCGGCCCGATTCATTGATCTGATCGCACCGATCGGAAAGGGGCAGCGTGGCCTGATCGTCGCGCCGCCCAAGGCGGGAAAGACAATCCTGCTCAAGAGCATCGCAAACTCGGTGACCTTGAATCATCCGGATATAACCCTGCTGGTCCTCCTGATTGATGAGCGACCAGAAGAGGTGACGGATATCCGGCGCTCTGTTCAGGGTGAGGTCGTGGCTTCCACCTTCGATGAGCAGCCCGAAAACCACATGCGAGTCGCGGATATGGTGCTGGAGAAGGCCAAGCGTCTGGTTGAGATGGGGCGGGATGTGGTCGTGCTGCTGGACTCCATCACCCGTCTTTC
Source organism: Armatimonadota bacterium (assembly GCA_014380815.1). Classification (GTDB taxonomy): domain Bacteria; phylum Armatimonadota; class Armatimonadia; order Armatimonadales; family Armatimonadaceae; genus JACMJB01. The sequence goes on along the minus strand of JACMJB010000396.1, from coordinate 12,499 downwards.
ACGTGCCTCCAACCTCACGGTGAACCCCTCGGGGCGAACGCTTCAGGGCGGCCTGGACCCAGCGGCGATCTATCGTCCCAAGCGGTTTCTGGGCGCGGCCCGAAACATCGAGGGTGGCGGGAGCCTGACGATCATCGCGACAGCCCTTGTCGAGACCGGCTCGCGCATGGACGACATCATCTTCGAGGAGTTCAAGGGGACCGGCAACATGGAGGTCAAGCTGGATCGCTCGCTGGCTGAGCAGCGGATCTATCCCGCGATTGACATCAAGGCGTCCGGTACCCGCAAGGACGAATTGCTTTATCCTGAAGAGGACCTCAAAAAGATCTGGCAGTTGCACCGGGTCCTGGCCGGGCTTGGCACCAAGGAATCCACGGAGCTTTTGATTGACCGTCTGAACAAGACCAAGTCGAATCATGACTTTCTGGGCATGGTCAACAAGGGAAATAAGGACAACGATTAATCGTTCGCGCCTCTTGGAGGGGCGTTATCTTCACGTAAGACGCCGGGCCGATTTCGGCCCGGCGGTTTTTGGTCTATAATACCGATAGAACTGACTGAAAGAAGAAAGAAGCAGCGATCCTTGCCGTGTTTGCAGGGCATTGGTTCCCCGGTCTTTTCCCTAAGTGCCCCACGACGCACGGAAGCTGCAGACGAGAGTGACGATGGCCGACGACTTCCGAGACCTGTTCAAGAACTGGCAGCCCGGCGGCGAGGATGCGCCGCGTCCCAAACGGGGTGGGGACGAGGAGAACCTCGACCCCAACGCCAGCCCCTACGATTCGACTGGCGAAACGGAAAACCGCGTTCCGCGCTCGCTCAATGAGAAAGAGGTCAAGGTCATGGGGATCTGGGGAGCGCAGGATCCCTCCAATCCGGAAGGCCCTCCCAAACAGACCTTTGTTCTGCTCCGCGATAACCGTGGTCGAAAAGCCCCGATCTTTATCGGGCCGTTTGAGACTCTGGCGATCCAGTTTGCGCTCGAAGGACAGACTCCCGAACGCCCGATGACCCATGATCTGCTCAAAAATGCGATTGATCGCCTGGGCGGGACCATCGAGCGAATCACGATTGATGACCTGTGGCAGGGGACGTTCTATGCCAAGATCACTGTGGCGCAAAAAGGCGTGGAGGCCCAGGACATTGATGCCCGCCCCTCAGATGCGATCGCGCTGGCCCTCCGCACCCGCGCCCCGATCTATATGGCGGAGGATGTGATCGAGGCCGTGGGCCGCGAAGAGAGCGAAGAACAGAGCGACTGACGGATTCGCCTGCGGGCCGGAAGGAACGAGGGTCCTGGGGAGAAATCGGCCTCGTGATGATTTTCCACAGGACCCTTTTGATTGCGCTGGCACGGATGGTCACCGCGCTGCCGGTGACCACAAAAGAGTGGTAATGGCTCGTTGATGGGATTGTGCAGGGCAAATCGGTCCATTTTGCCGATTTTTGTCGCAAAATCCGGCAACAGAGCAATTACCCTGTTTAGCACTCGCCGCGGCGGTCATTACGAATTCAGAATCCGGTAGGGAATCTCCCAGAGTATCTCGTGGATCAAAAAACAGGAAGTCGCCAGGAAAAAAGGAGCGTTATGACGCCGATTCTCTTTGACACGGACCTTGGTTCCGATATTGACGATGCGGTCGCGCTTGCCTATCTGCTCAAGCAGCCTCGCTGCCAATTGCTGGGAATCACCACAGTGACCGGCGACACGACGAAGCGGGCCGCGATCGCGGAGATTACGTGCCGTGCCGGAGGACGCGAGGACATCCCCATCTACGCCGGTCTGTCCGGGCCAATTCTGCATGGCCCCGGCCAGCCGAACGTTCCTCAGTACGACCCGGTCGCTGACCTACCACATCGTCAGGATTACGGGTCAGGAGCAGAGGCGATTTTATTTCTGCGGGATACAATCCGCGCCCGTCCCGGCGAAGTCGTGCTGCTGGGAGTGGGACCGATGACCAATCTTGCCGCTCTTTTCACGCTCGATCCCGAGATTCCCGCCCTGCTGAAGAGCCTGGTGCTGATGTGCGGTGTGTACACGGGAGCCGCGGGCCATGGCCCCGGTGCCCGCGAATGGAACGCCCTGGTAGATCCGGTTGCTACCCGTATCGTGTACGACGCCGCACCGGGGAAACTGATCGGGGTGGGGCTGGACGTGACCGCGAAGTGCAAACTGTCCGCTGAGGAGTGCCGCCGACGTTTCGCGGAAGCGGGCGGTGCCCTCGGCGTAGCGGGAAAGATGGCGGAGGTCTGGTTCCAGAAATCCCCGTTCATGACCTTCCACGATCCGCTTGCCGCCGCCTGGATCTTTGAACCATCGCTCTGCGAAACGGTTGTCGGCAGAGCGGAAGTCCATCTGGAGGAAGATCGGTTCTCCGGGCTGACCGCCTGGACCCCCAAAGCGGAGGGACCGCACCGGATCGCCGCGAACGTCAACCCGGACGCCTTTTTCGCCCACTACTTCGACGTGCTCGGGTAACGACGTGCCTCGCCGATCACCGGTTCGTCATCGCGGCCCTGGTAGATTACGGGGCCGCAAATGATACTATGACATGCCGTACGTTGACCGTTGCCGTTTTTGATGGCTGCGTAGCGCAGCAATCAAACCCAGGGCCATTACCTTTACGGTGCGTCCCGACAGCCAGGAACCCCCATGAAATTCGTTCGACGAGAAAAGCTCAATCAGGGCACGCCGGTCCACGACCTTTTGTACGACCTTTGCGATGATGACGGCAACGTTGTTCTGAAAGCGGACCGCCAGGGATTTGCTTCTGAGATCGCAAGCCCACAGCTTGCCGCTGCCAAAGAGCCGTTTCGTAATGCCAGGGTGACCGTCCGTCCTTCCGCCTCCGGTCACAATACCTCTCATAAATTCAAGCTCGTGCTTCGCGCGCGTCTTTCCGATGCCCAGGGTGAGCAGAGCGACGTCATCGAACTGAATTAGAGTTTCCATCTTGAGGAAGTCCGCCCGTGATCGCAGCGCCTGTCGCTGGGCTTCACGGGCTTTTGCTTTTGGGCAACGACAAGCAGTTCTAACCCGGAATACGAGCAGTCTTCGCTGGCAGGGCAAGATGAGGCCCTTTAGAAACGAGAAGGCGTAAATGTCGGCGGCTTTAGTCAGCGTTTGGATCCTGGGCGATCAGCTTTCGCCGCGAATGAGCGCGCTGGGGGGACTGAACCCTAAAGAGTGCATCGTGGTGATGGTCGAGTCGGTCGCGCGAGGGCGTCAGCTTCGTTACCATAAGCAGAAACTAACCCTGGTATGGTCCGCGATGCGCCACTTCGCGGACGAACTCCGCGAACTGGGCTACGAGGTGGACTATTACCGGACGCAGCCAGATTATGAGACTGCATTATGCGCTCATCTGGAGCGTTTCCGCCCCGCGCGCCTCCGGATGATGCAGGCATCGGAGTGGGGGGTCACAGAGCGGCTTTGTGCCGCGGTCGAGGCGTTGGGGGTTCCTGCTGAGGTGACCCCACAGAACCTCTTCGCCAGCACACACGAAGCGTTCCGGTCGCTGGTGGGCACCCGGTCCTCGGTCGTGATGGAGGAGTTTTACCAGGCGCAGCGGCGCAGGCTGGACCTGCTCATGGAGGGCGGCAAGCCGGTGGGAGGACGCTTCAACTTCGACACGGAGAACCGGGAAAAGCCCCCGAAGGGGCACCTCTTCCCGTCCGCGCCGGAGTTTCCGCCGGATGCCATCACCCTTGAGGTCATAGAGGCGGTCGAACGGTGTCTTCCCGACGGCTTTGGCAGTCTGGATACATTCTGCTGGCCCGTCACCCGCGCGGATGCCGAGCGCGCCCGTGACGATTTTCTGGAAAACCGTCTGGACCTGTTCGGACCCTACGAGGACGCCTTTGTGACGGGCGAGCGGGTGCTGTATCACTCGCTTCAGTCGGCTCTGATGAACCTCGGCCTGCTGGACCCCCTGGAGTCGTGCCGCCTTGCCGAAGCCCGGTATCGCGATGGTCGGGCGCGCCTGAACTCGGTGGAGGGATTCATCCGTCAGCTCATCGGCTGGCGTGAATTCGTCTTCCAGTGGTATTGGTGGAAAATGCCCGGCCTTGCGGATGCCAACCATTTCAGCCACGACATTCCGCTTCCGCGGTTTTACACGGACGGCGAAACCGATATGCGGTGTGTCCGTGAGTCCGTCCTGACATTGCAACGCTACGGCACCACGCATCATATTCAGCGCCTGATGGTGCTCGGCAACTTCTCTCTCATCGCCGGGGTTCGCCCGCAGGAGCTGCGCGATTGGTTCTGGCTTGCCTATGCCGACGCCTATGACTGGGTGGTGACACCAAACGTCGTCGCCATGTCTCAGCATGCGGATGGTGGTCAGGCCAACGGGGGCCTTGGCACGAAGCCCTATGTGTCCAGCGCCAACTACATCAACACGATGAGCGACTACTGTAAAACGTGCGCGTACAACCCGAAAAAAGCGGTCGGTGAGGATGCCTGTCCGTTCAACGCACTTTATTGGGACTTTCTGGCCCGCAACGAGCCGGAGCTTTCGGGGAACCCACGCATGAACAAGATCTTGTTCAACCTGTACCGCAAGGAACCCGGCGACCTTGCCGAGATCCGCGCCCGCGCCGCCGACCTCCAGGCCCGTCTCCGAGCGGGTCAGTCGCTAAGGACGATCTAAATCTAACCGTGTCGGAGAAATCTTGGACTACCTGGATGAAAATGCACCACGAGTACCAGGTGTTGGAGCCTTGTGGGACTGCGTCACGGAAGGGGGTGCCGTCCAGGTTCCAGTCCACCCTCCCTCTGAGGGTCACGGCATCGGAGGCACAAACACGGTAAGATATGGGGAATATCATCCCCTTGAAGGAGGCGGCTCCCATGCCCAAACCCATCGTCGCCGTTGTTGGCCGCCCCAACGTCGGCAAATCCACCCTTTTTAATCGTCTCACCGGCAAGCGTATCGCCATTGTCGAGGACATCCCCGGCATCACGCGCGACCGGCTTTACGCCGACGGCGACTGGAACGGGCGCAGCTACACGCTGATTGACACTGGTGGCATCCAGATGGACCAGGCCGACCCGCTGCAGACGCAGATTCGCGTCCAGGCTGAGGTGGCTATGGAGGAGGCGGATGTCATTCTTCTGCTCGTGGATGCCGAGGATGGGATCACTGCGGGCGACCGCGACCTCGCCGATCTGCTCCGGCGCGGCTCTACCCCGCTGTTTCTGGTGGTGAACAAGGCAGACAACGTCAAGCGTGAACAGAACGCCTCCGAGTTTTACGAGCTTGGCCTGGGTGAGGTCCACACGGTGGCGGCCATCAGTGGTCGCGGTGTCGCGGACCTGCTCGATGAGGTTGTTGCTGCGTTCCCGCCGGAGGGCGAGGAGAGCGACGCAGACGATGGCACCACCCGCATCGCCCTGATCGGTCGTCCGAACGTCGGCAAGTCGTCCATGCTGAACGCGATCCTTGGGGAAGAGCGCACGATCGTTTCGCCCGTCGCTGGAACGACGCGCGACGCCATTGATACCTACTTCGAGTGGGAGGGGCACAAACTGCTCCTGATCGACACGGCAGGGATCCGTCGGTCCGGTAAGATCCAGGGCACAGTCGAATACTACTCGGTGTTACGTGCCCAGCGTGCCATCGAGCGGGCGGATGTGGCAGTCACGGTGATTGACAGTATTGATGGGCTGAAAGACGGTGACAAGCGGGTGGCGGGAATGGCGCACGAGGCAGGTCGCGCCTCGGTGCTGGTGGTCAACAAGTGGGACGAGGGCAAGCAGCTTGTGATGAACGCGAACCCCGGCAAAAATCCGCTTCACTCGTTTACCGAACACCTGCGCGATGAGATGCCGTTTGTCAGCTACGCGCCGGTCGCCTTCTGCTCCGCGCTGAAGGGGACAGGGATCGGGGCGTTCGTCGAGACCGCGCTTCAGGCTGCGGAGACGCACGCCCAGCGGATTCCGACCGGCGAACTGAACCGTATCGTCCGGGATGCCACGGACTCGCGGCCCTTGAACGACAAAGGCCGCACTTTCAAGGTCCGCTACGCGACGATGGCGACGGTCAAGCCCCCCACGATCGTCCTGTTCTGCAACGATCCGGAGATGATGCACTTCTCCTACAAGCGGTATCTGGAAAATCAGATCCGTAAAACGTATGCGTTCGAGGGAACTCCTGTCCGCCTTTTCGCCCGTAAAGCAGATGAAAAGAAGGAGAACGCCTGACGCCTTATGCCCTTTCGACGCATCGGCTTTGAAGCTCCGGATAATCTGCCGGAGATGCTCGCACTACTGAACCAAGGTGGCACGGGGATGCTCCGCCTGAGCGTGGTAGATGAAACCGGCGCGGTCTATGGTTACCTGTCAGAAACCGCCGGTATCACCAGCGATAAGGCCGGGGCCGACGGCGTGGTGGAGATCCTGAACGGGACTCTGGACGACGGCAAAGTGGTGTACCGGGCCGAAAGCGGAGCGGATGCTCTCTCTTTTCTTTACGGTGCGTTTCTGGGAATGTTCCACGCAAAGCCGCTCGACGTTATCCACGATGCGGTGACCCTGCCCTATGAGATCCCTCCCGCATGATCCCGTTGGAACCCACGGTGATTGCTCGCCTGCCGTTTGGCTCGCCGGACCTTCTGGAAAGTCAGGGAGAACTGCGTCTCTTCTCCGACCACACCGTGCAGATGGCGCCGTCCGCCGCCACGCTCACGGAGTTTGAGACCTTTGCGGACGGCATTCAGCAAAAAGCGGTTGCCTGGGGTTCCTCGCTGATTGTCGGGCTTGCCGCCATGGGCGGGATTCTCTGGCTCCGTGGAAAGCGGGGGGGGGCCTGGGGGGCATTCGGGGTGTCTGGTGCTGCGGGAATCCTGAGCGGCATTGCCCGGCGGCAGGCCGGGCAGGTCACGCGGTCACTTATCGCCCGGCACCTCCTCGGCAAAACCGCGACCGTCACCCGGTCCCGAAGCGGGGGCCTAACCTTTTTGGTGCAGGGAGCCGGCCTGCCGCCCTGGTCTATCACGCTTGGCCCTGATGATTTCGAGGAAGCCCAGGCGGAGGCGTTTCTGCGGGCAGCGACTATCAGCCTTGTGCACGGGTCCGAGATCTACGAGTGATCCCCTCCAAGCAATCGCCGCCAGAGCGAATCTAACCCGCTATGCGAAGGGCGATAAACCCGCCCATGCGTCCGGTCTTTCCGTTCTCCGCGCGGTGGGAAAAGAAGCGATCCGTCGAACAGGCGGTGCAGATGTCGGCGCTGTCTATCCGGTGGTCTGCGACCCCTGCTGTCGCCAGCCGAAGGCGGGCCGCCGCCGCAAGATGCACGGTGGGACTTCCCTGCAGGCCGCGCGTCACCACGGATGCCGGGAAGCGGGCCGCTACTTCGCCGCCGACCTCGAAACAGCAGGCTCCGATACCGGGACCAATCGCCGCGTGTAGGGACTCCGGACGGGTGCCGAACCGGTCGGTCATCGTCTGTAGCGTATTCTCGATGACCCCTCCGACCAATCCGCGCCAGCCAGCATGGGCGATGGACACGACCCGATGTTCGGGGTCCACCAGAAAGATCGGCAGGCAGTCCGCAAAGAACAAGGTGAGAAGCAGACCTGGCGCTGCCGTGATCAAAGCATCCGCGTCTGCGAGAGCGGTCTGCAGGGAACGCGCGCCGAGACCCGCCTGACCGGGTCCCACCACGGCGGCATGGCTGCCATGCACCTGCTGCGCGCACACCATCTGATCGGGCGACGACCTCCCCGCGCTGGCCGCCAGCCGCGTTCGGTTTTCCAGAACACACTCCGGCACATCGCCGACATGGAGACCCAGGTTCAAGGAGTCAAAGGGAGCCGGGCTGACGCCACCGGTCCGCCCGGTGACGCCGTGGGTCAGCCAGTGCAGCGTGGCGAGCTGCGAACTCTCCCAGAGGGGAATCACCAGTTTCGATCCGCTGCCGCTCATAGGACCCGTTATACCATCCGTCTCGCCGCGGAGGATTGACGGTACGACTTCATTTCTTCTATACTTGGGTATGACAGGGGGTGCCTGCGACGTGCGATGTGGTAGGACGAGTCCGAGGGAGCAAACGGGGAGAGAGGTAGGAAGATGAGTGAGGAGCAGGGGGCTAACGGTGCGGCGGGGGCTGGGGATGAGGGCAACTCGGCCCGCGACGAGGGAACGGCGCTGCTGCGACAGGGCCGGTTCACCGAGGCGGCGAGCGCCCTGCGACGCGCTGTCGAGTGGAACCCGAGCGATGAGGGTGCGTGGCGACTTCTGGGAGGCGCACTTGCTTCCGGCGGCGATACGGCAGGAGCGGTGGGGGCCTTCCAACGAGCGGTTGAGCTAAACCCGCAGTCCGCGAAAAATCATTACAATGTGGCGGTCGCGCTGCAGGGAATCGGGCGGGTGGTTCAGGCGCGAGTGGCGATTGCTCAGGCGTTGCTATTGGACCCTGATTACCAGCAGGCGCAGGCGCGCCTTGAGGAGCTGAACGGCCTGCTCGCCGACGAGGCGGCAGTCCCCTCGCAGCCGGTCCCGGACGTTCCGGAGATGCCGACGGCACCAGAGTCCATGCCTCCCCCTCCTGCCTCCTACGACCCGCCCCGTCTGCGCCCGCCGAGCAGTTCGCTGGATGTTCCGCCGCCGCCCGGCGGTGGGTATGGGCCGCCATCCCTGCCGCCGGGAGGGTACGCGCCGCCGCCCCGGCCCGGCAACTACCCTCCGCCCCCGCCGGGCGGCGGATATGCGCAGGGAAGTCCCCCCGGTTCTCAGGGGGATGCATCCTACTCGCCTTACGCTCCGCCGCCGATGCTGGGGCAGGGGGGCTATGGGTCCGCCGCACCGATGGTGAATGGGACCACGATTCTGGTCCTGGCGATCCTCGGTCTGGTTTGTGTCCAGATCCTTTCCCCGATTTCCTGGGTGATGGCGAACAACGCTCTGAAAACGCTGGATCAATACCCGTATGCGGACCAGAGCCAGCGCGGCTCGGTCAATGCAGGGCGCATTATCGGGATCATCGGCACGATTTTTCTGGTGCTCACCACTATCTACGTGATCTTCATGTTCATTCTCGCCCTTGCGAGCGGCGCGAAGTGACCGTTTTGGAACTCTTGGTCGGTTTCCTGTCTCGTATTAAGCGGAAGGTAATCAAACTACTATGGCAGACACAACGAACGTCACCGTGCTGATCGCATTTTATTCTCGCGGCGGCTCCACGGAGGGGCTGGCGAAGGCGATCGCTGAGGGGGTCACCTCGGAGGGCGGCACACCGGTGCTCCGCCGCGCCCGGGAGATCGTTTCCCGTGAGATCATGGCAAAAGCTCCGGGCTGGATCGAGAACGCGGACCGGATGAACGCCGCGTATGAGGCGCCGACGGAAGCCGATGCGGAGTCCGCGGATGCAATCCTCTTCGGAACGCCGACCCGGTTCGGAAACGTCTCCTCGGAGCTGAAAGCCTGGGTGGACAGCCTGGGCGGCCTGTGGTTCCAGGGCAAGCTAAATGGTAAGGTCGGGTCCGCGTTCTGCTCGACCCAGTCAGTGCACGGTGGCAACGAGAGCACCAACCTGACGATTTTTAACTTCATGGCCCATCTGGGACTTATCATTGTTCCCCCTGGTTACGGGGACCCCGCGATGTTTCGGGGGGCGGGCACTCCCTATGGCGCTTCCGCAGTGTCAGGGCAGGATAACCATCTACCGACCCCTGAGGAGGTCGAGGTGGCCCGTTATCAGGGGCGCCGGGTCGTTCAGGTCACGCGTGCTCTGAAAGCCGCGGGCGAGACCGCCACCAAGGCGTAGAAGAAAATAACCGCCGGGGCATCGCCTGCACTGCCAGAGCGATGTCCCGGTCGTTCTGGCGAATAGGGAGGCAGGTATTGGAAATCGGATTTGTCGGACTCGGACGAATGGGCGGCAACATGGCCCAGCGGCTGCATGAGAAGGGTCACACCGTCTTTGGCTCGGACCCGGCGCAGGACGTACGCAGCCACGCCGAGGAGAACGGGGTCGCCGCGACCGATACCGTGCCCCACCTCGCCAACAAGTTCACGCAGGCCCCGCGTGTCTTCTGGGCGATGGTCCCCGCGGGCAGGGTCACGGATGCTGTCGTTGCCGAGATCGCAACGGTCGCCGCCCCCGGCGACATCGTGATTGATGGGGGCAACTCGAACTATCACGATTCGCAGCGCCGCCATGCGGAACTGAAGGCTAAAGGGCTGCACTTTCTGGATGTCGGAACATCGGGCGGGGTCTGGGGTCTGAAAAACGGCTACTGCCTGATGGTGGGCGGCGATAAAGTCGCCTTTGATGCTGTTGAACCGCTTCTTCGTGACCTCGCGCCGCCCGAGGGACTGCTCTACGCGGGGCCGTCCGGCGCGGGCCATTTTGTCAAAATGGTTCACAACGGCATTGAGTACGGCCTGATGCAGGCTTATGCCGAGGGCTTTGAACTCCTGAGCGCAGCCAAGGAGTTTGGTTTTGACCTTTCCGATGTCGCGCACCTATGGAACCAGGGGAGCGTCGTCCGCTCCTGGCTGCTGGAACTCGCCGAGCGGGCGCTCGCCGCGGAGGGCGACGCCCTGCCGGACATCAAGGGATGGGTGGAGGACAGTGGCGAGGGACGCTGGACCGTGGAGGAGAGCATTGACCGGGCGGTCCCGCTCCCCGTCATCGCGCTTAGTCTGCAGATGCGCTTCCGGTCCCGCCAGGATAATGCATTTGGGCCGAAGCTGATCGCCGCGCTCCGAAATCAGTTCGGTGGTCACGCGATCACCGCCGCGGAAAAGGCCGCCACCGGCGAGCCGCAACCCTCCGGCGGACAGAAAGACCTCTAGCCTCTGCCTGCCGTCATAACGCAAGAAAGCCGCCGAGACGGACTCTGTCCCCGGCGGCTTTCTTGCGGCTATCCGCACTCAGGGCAGTCGTTAGTGCGTTACGTCCACGCCGTCGGGGATCAGCGTGTGCACAGCCTGCTTCAGGTCCTCGACCCCCTGTGGTGAGCGCGCCTCGATATAGCAGCGTACCAGCGGCTCGGTCCCCGACGGGCGGATCAGCAGCCAGGAACCGTCCTCACGGACCATTTTGACGCCGTCCACTTTGGACACGAACGCCACTTTTTGCCCGGCGACCTCCACCGGGGTTTGATCCCGAAGCCGCGCGAGCAGCGCCAGCTTTGAAGCGTCCGGGAGCTTGATATCCACGCGGGTGGTTAGGAAATCGCCGATCAGCGCCTTGATCTCGTCGAGGGTCTCGAGGGGCGACTTGCCGGTGACGGCTCGCTGCTCCGCGATGATCAGATCGGCGACGATGCCGTCCTTTTCGGGGATATGGCCTTTGACCGACAGCCCGCCGGATTCTTCGCCGCCCACGATGGCGTCGGTGGTGTTCAGCGCGTTTCCGACCCACTTAAAGCCGACCGGCGTTTCAAGGACGTTGAAGCCGAAGTGCCTGGCGATGGCGTCAATCATGCCGGAGGTGGCAACGGTGCGCACGACGGAGCCTTTGTCGTAGCGGGTCTTGAGCCAGTGGTAGAAGACGAGCGAGATCACTTGGTTGTTGGTGATGTATTGTCCGGTCCTATCCACCATGCCGAACCGGTCCGCATCGCCATCGAGCGAAAGGCCGAGATCCGCCCCCTTTTCGACGACCATGGCGGAAAGCGCCTTCAGGTTCGTCTCGTTCGGCTCGGGCAGGCTGCCGCCAAAGAGGGGACTGCGCTCGTTGTGGATCGTGTAAACGGTCGCCCCCGCTGCCTCGAGCAGTTCGGAAAGGTAGCCGCGCCCCGTTGCGTAGAGTGGGTCCACGACAACGGTCAGGTTCGCCTTGGTGATCGCATCGAAGTTGATAAGCCTGCGGACCTGCGCATAGTAGTCGGGTTTCGGGTCAATGATCTGTGGTGTGGGACCGCCGGTCTTGACCTGCGACGGGTCCGCCTGGATCTCCTGGATTCGGGCGGTGATCGCATCGGTGATCTCAGGCAGGGCAGGATGGCAGTAGTCCGGGATGAACTTGATGCCGTTGTACTCGGGCGGATTGTGAGAGGCGGTCAGCATGACCGCTCCCGCAAGGTCTCGGGCACGGATGGTGTAGGCGACCACGGGAGTGGGCGTGTCTCGGTCCGGGACAAGGGCGGGAATGCCGTTCGCCCCCAGAACATCGGCGACCAGGGCGGCGAACTGATCGGAAAGGAAACGGGCATCGTAGCCGATCACGACTCCCTTGTGGCCCTTGCCGGTCCCGTTCACATAATCTGCGATGGCCTGGGCCACCAGAGCGACGTTATCAAAGGTAAATTCACGCGCCATGACCGCGCGCCAACCATCGGTCCCAAACGCTATCTTTTTGCTGGCTATCATCCGGAAATACTGGCCTCCAAAGAGTCTTCTCCAGGCCAATTCGACGGGAAACCGCGAACGTCCTGCGTTGGACGCTGTAAACGCCGTGAACGCCGTAAACGCGGTAAATGCCCGAAGGCATCGGGGGTCTCAGAGCCCCATCAGCTTCACCAGTCCCGCGAGGCAGGCCGC